>NZ_JBAZAH010000066.1:0-8515 GCF_041672065.1 Aliarcobacter sp.
TAAGCTTTTAATATTATATTGTAATCTCTTTAATATCAGCTATATTTCTAAATCCTAAATATACTTGTGATATTAAATTTTTTCTATTTGTTTTGATTTTTTCATCTTCATGATTTACAAAAACTTTTTCAAAAAAGTTATCAAGATTTGATTTTAGTGAGAAAAGTGCATCAAGCTCTTCTTCAAAACTATCAAATTTTTTATCTTTGATTTTTGAATAATTTGCAAAAAGAGTTTTTTCTTCATCTTGCTCAAAAAGTCTCTCATCTACATTTAAGTTACTATTTAAATCAACATCTTTAACAATATTTGCAACTCTTTTAAATGTAGTACTATACTCTTTAAAACTATCACTTTCTACTATTGGATTTAAAGCCTCTACTTTTTGGAAAATTTTATATATATTTGACTCTTTACTAGCTAAAACTGCTTTTAAAACAGTTGGATTTACATCAAAAATTTTAAATAGTCTATCATTAAAGAAATCTAATAAAACTTTTGTATCAAGATTTTTATAGTTTACTTTTAAATCTTCTACTATAGTTTTAAAATCAATATCAAGTTTATGCTCAATAGCAATTCTTACTATTCCAAAAGCTGCTCGTCTTAGAGCAAATGGATCTTTTGAACCTGTTGGAATTTTTCCAACACTAAATAGTGCCATAAGATTATCAATCTTATTTGACATTGCAACTATTGAAGAGAAAATAGAGCTTGGAAGCTCACTATTTTCACCAGTTGGAAGATATTGCTCTTTTAATGCTAAACTAATTTTTTCATCATTTTTTTCAATTTTTGAGTAGTAGTAACCCATAAGTCCTTGAAGTTCTGTAAACTCATAAACCATCTCACTCATTAAATCAGCTTTTGAAAGCATTACTGCTTTTTGAATTAGTTCAACTTCATTTACACCTAGTTTATTTGCTAAATAAGATGCTATTTTTGCTTCTCTTTCACATTTATCATAAACAGTTCCTAAACCCTCAACAAAAACAAGTTTTTTTAACCCTTCATTTGATAAACCATTTTTAATATCATTTTTATAAAAAAACATTGCATCTGCAAGTCTAGGTCTTAAAACCTTCTCATTTCCAGCAATTATATATCCAAAATCATCTGTGAGAGCATTTGAAACAACTATAAAACTGTTTGTAAGTTTTCCATCTTTATAAACTGCAAAATATCTTTGATTTGCCTTCATAGATGTAACAATAACTTCAGGTGGAAGAGTTAAAAACTCCTCATCAAATTTACCAATCAAAGCTGTTGGATACTCTGTAATTGCAACAACTTCATCTAAAAGTTCCATATCAAGCTCAATTTGAATATTGTGTTTAATCTCAATCTCTTTTAACTGCTTAAGAATCTTCTCTCTTCTTTCATCTTGATATAAAATAACACCATATTTATCAAGTTTACAAAAATAATCACCAACATCATTAAAAACAAATGGCTCATAAGATTGCATTCTATGACCATAAGATATATTTGAAGAATCAACTCCAAAAAGTTGTGCAGGAATAATCTCATTTTCAAGCATAACGCTTAAAAATCTAATTGGTCTTATAAAGCTATCACTTCTGCTTCCCCAACGCATAGATTTACCAAAATTAAGGCTTGATATAAACTCATTTATCATAGAGTTTAAAAGCTCTTTTGACTCTAAACCTTTGATTTGTTGTTTGTAGTATAAAACTTCACCTTTTCCAAAATCTTTAAACTCTAACTCATCTACACTTACACCACATTTTTGAGCAAAACTTTGTGCTGCTTTTGAAAAAGAGCCATCTTTAAAAGCTATAGCTTTTGGAGCACCTATATTTTCAGCCTCTATATCATCTTGTTTTACCTTAAACTCTCTATGCCATAAAACTAATCTTCTTGGAGTGTAAAAAAGATCAAAATTGCAAAGTAAACTATTTTTTTCTAAAATAGATTGCCATTTTTTTTCAATATTTGGAAGCTCTTGTAAAAATGGAATAGCTGGTAACTCTTCAACTCCAATCTCAATCAAAAGTGGTTTAAGCATCGTTTTTTTCCTTATCTTGGTTTTTATTTTTCTCTATTTCATCAAGTTTATCTGTATATTTTTTTATCTGTTGTCTGTTGAAATTTATCACAAACATTGCAAGCATAAAAATAAAAAGAGTTAAAACTACAAAATCTAATATCTCTTTCAATTTTTATCCTTCAAAACTTCACTATAAATAGCTCCATCAATCTCTTCATTTGCAATATCTTCAAGCTCATCACTTGTATCAATCAAAGCTAGAATTTTTGTATCAAACATATAGTTATCTGCTATTTTTTGCATCTTTTTTGCTAAATCTTGAGTACAAACAGCATATTTTGCATTAAAACTATTTGCATAAATCCCCTCTTTTATTGTTTTTATAGATACAAAAAAGTTCAAATTTTGCTTTTTGCAATATTTTAAAAGCTCTTCATCAAAATCAAAAAAAAGTAGTGAATTGGAAGCTGTATTTTTTATATCTTCAATAGAAGAGATTATAAAAAACTCTTCAAAAGGAACTAAACTATCACCAATTATCTTCATAATTAACCTCTTTTATTTAAACACTCTTTTGAGCAATAAAACTTTCCATTTGACAAAATAGCCTCTTTTGAAGATACAAAAGTGCTACAAGTTGGGCATTCAACCATCTCATCACTAATTAAGCTTTGATCTTTTTTTCTACTCTTTTTAAAAAATATTAAATATATTAAAAAAAGCACTAGTGCAACAAATATTATTTTATAAATCATCTTTTATTCCTTTATGTACAAATAGTTTCTATCATCTTTGCAAACTACTTTATAGTTTTTTATTTTTGCCTCTTTTAGCTCATTTTCTAGCATACTTCCTTTATAAAAAAGATAGGAGCTAGACTCTTTTTTTATATTTTGTGTTAGATTTAAAAGTAAATTTGTATTTGTAACAGCTCTACTTGTTATTAAATCAACTTTTAAATCTTCAAGCTCTTCAACTCTTTTTTGTAAGATTGTTAAATTTTTAAGACCTAAAGTAGCTTTTATTATATTTAAAAAAGCAACTCTTTTTGCTCTTGGCTCAATCAAATATGCCTCTTTATCTTTTTTTGCAATTGCAATTATAAGACCTGGATATCCAGCTCCTGTTCCAATATCTGCAAAACTTTTAAAATCTTCTATAAAGTTCAAAGGGTATAAAGAGTCTAAGATATTTTCATAAATAGTTTGATCATCTAAATTTCCACTAAGATTATGAACCCTGCCCCACTTTTTTAAAAGCTGCACAAAAGTTTCAATATCTTTATAAAAGCTATCTTCGTAGATTAGACTATTTGTTTCAAGTAAAGATTTTAAACTCAAATTAGATGTCCCATCTTCTCTTTTTTTGTAGATAAATATAGTTCGTTGTATTTATTTGATTTTATAATTGCTGGAATTCTCTCAACAATCTCAACTCCCAAAGACTCAACATATTTTAGTTTTACTGGGTTGTTTGTGATTAATTTTAGTTTTTTTATTCCTAAATTTTCAAAAATATATCCAACAACTCTATAATCCCTCTCATCCTCTTTGAAGCCTAACTCAACATTTGCCTCAATTGTATTTCTTCCTTTATCTTGCAGTGCATAAGCATTTACTTTATTTACAAGACCTATATTTCTGCCCTCTTGTCTGTGATAAATTACCAATCCACCATTTTTTGCAATAAATTTTAAAGATAGATCTAGTTGGTTTTGGCAATCACACTTTAAACTTCCCAAAGTATCGCCTGTAAGGCACTCTGAGTGAATTCTTACAAATGGAGTTTCTAAAGTTTCAAAATCTAAACTCATTATTGCTAAATGCTCTTGATGTCCATCTTTGTATGCTTTTATTCTAAAATTTCCATATTTTGTAGGAAGGTTTGCTATATTTGATTCAATTATATTCATTTGTATTTAAACCTTTAACTGTTAAAATCGCAAGATTATATCCAAAAGAGGTAAATATTATGTTTAAACGATTTAGAAGATTAAGATTAAATGAGACTTTAAGAAATTTAGTTCAAGAGACAACAATTTGTAAAGATGATTTTATATATCCACTGTTTGTAAGAGAAGGAAAAGGTATTAAAACTGAAGTTTCTTCAATGCCAGGTGTATTTCAAATGAGTATTGATGAGATTTTAAAAGAGTGTGAATATTTACAAAAAATAGGTTTGAACTCTATTATTCTTTTTGCTATTCCAGATACAAAAGATTCAGTTGGAAGTGAGTGTTTATGTGATGAGAGTATCATTGCACGAACTATAAGAGCAATAAAAGAGAAATATCCAAATATGTTTGTAGTTACAGATTTATGTTTTTGTGAATATACAGATCATGGGCATTGTGGAATACTTGATCCAAAAACACAAAGTGTTCACAATGATAAAACTCTTGAAATATCAGCCCTTCAAGCACTTGTGCACGCAAGAGCAGGAGCTGATATGATTGCACCATCTGGAATGATGGATGGAATTATTACGACACTTAGAAGTGCTTTAGATGAAAATGGTTTTAAAGATCTACCAATTATGGCTTATTCAACAAAATTTGCAAGTGGATATTATGGACCATTTAGAGATGTAGCTGAATCAACTCCAAGCTTTGGTGATAGAAGAACATATCAAATGAATGTGGCAAATAGACTTGAAGCTATTAGTGAATCACTTGAAGATGAGAAAGAAGGTGCAGATATTTTAATGGTAAAACCAGCTTTAGCATTTTTGGATATTGTAAGAGATATTAGAAATGAGACAAAACTTCCACTTTGTGTTTATAATGTAAGTGGTGAGTATGCTATGTTAAAACATGCAGGACTTGCAGGACTAATTGATTATGAAAGAGTTATGATGGAGACTATGATTGCATTTAAGCGAGCTGGAGCAAATATAATTATCTCATATCATGCAAAAGAGGTTTGTGAGATTTTGAATAAAAATAGATAATAAACTTATTTAAATTGTGGGTTTAACCTACAATTTATTTTTATAATTTGCTGAAGCATGAAAAATTCTAATTATAAATATCTCTTTTTTACTTTTTATAACTTTATAAACTATAATATGACTTTCATGAACTAAAATCTTACAAGATTTTTTAATATTTTTATTTTTACAATCATTTCCCATATTAGGATTTAATTTTAGAAGTTCAATTTTATTTTCATATCTTGATAAATACTCAAAAGCATTTCTGCTACTCTCTATTGATATATAAGAGATAGCTTCTTCTAAATCTATATAAGCTTGATTAGAATATAGAATTTTATGCATATTTTTGTTTTAAATTTTTTATAATATCTTCATGAGTTTTATTAGAAATTCCAGAATCTAAACCTTTTTGAATCTCTTTTTCTAAAAATGACCAATCTTCAACTTCACTATTTTCCACTATCATAACTTCATCTTTTGGAAGATTATTTAAAAAATAAAAAACTTTTTCAAAAACATTATCTGCAATTTGTAATTTTATAATTTTCATAAATTACTCCTTTAAAATTTGAAGATTATACACTATTTTAATATCTATTTCAATTTTTATATTTATATAACTATTGATATACTTCCAAAATGAATAACTACCAAAAAGCAATAGAAAACTCAAATATAGTATCAAAAACAGATATAAATGGAATCATAACTTTTGTAAATGATGAGTTTTGTAAACTTTTTGGTTTTACAAAAGATGAGCTTATTGGTAAAAATCACAATATTGTAAGGCATCCAGATACACCAAAAGAGAATTTTCAAGCTCTTTGGGAGACAATTTTAGATAAAAAAGTATATAAAGCTACCGTTAAAAATCTATCAAAAGATAAAAAGGATATATATTTAAATACAACTATTATTCCTATATTAGATGAAAAAGAGGAAAATATTGTAGAGTTTGTAGCTATAAGATATGATATTACAAATGAAGTAATGCTTCAAAAAGAGCTTGAAGAGAGGCAAAAAATTCTTTTTTTGCAATCAAGAATGGCAAGCTTAGGGCAAATGTTGGCAAATATTGCTCACCAATGGAGACAACCTTTAACTCAATTAAATCTAAGTTTATATAATCTAAAAAAATCTTTTGAAAAGCAAAACAAAAAAGAGTTTGAAGATTTTTATAGCAACTCAAAAAACCTAATCTTAGGTATGTCAAATACTATTGAAGATTTTACAAACTTCTTTTCTCCACAAAAACAAAAAGAGATTTTTTTATTAAACATCTCTATAAATGAGGCTTTGAAGATTTTAAATGAAATTTTTAAAGATGAGAAAATAGATATCAAATTTGATATTACAAAAGATTTAGAGATTTTTGGAGTAAAAAATGAGCTAACTCAAGTTTTACTAAATATACTTTCAAATGCCAAAGATGCTTTTGTACAAAATGGTATTAAAAATAGAGAATTGTTTATAAAAACATATAAAAAAGATGATTTTATATATCTTGAAATAGTTGATAATGCTCTTGGAATAAATGATGAGATAAAAGATAAAATGTATGAGCCATATTTTACTACAAAACACCAAAGTAGCGGAACTGGTCTTGGATTGTTTATATCTAAAATTATTATAGAAAATAGTTTTGAAGGTGAAATTTCTCACACAAATACCCAAAATGGTTCAAAATTTGAACTAAAATTTCCAATAAAGTTTGAAGTATGAAAAATCTAAAAGTTTTAGGCTAAAACCTAATTTTTTCAATAGTTTTTGTAATTAATTTTGAATCATTTACTTCTTTTATGGCTTCTTCAAGATACTCTTTATTTTTTTTAGAAGAATTTAGATAGTCTGTTTCATCCATTTGTTTTATTACAATATCTACCTTAGCATTTTGAAACTGTTTTTTTAAATTTTTTATGAAACTTAAATTTAATTCATCTAAATTCGTATGAAAAATTGCTTGCATAAAATCTCCTTTATTTTTTAAGATTATACACTATTTTAATATCTATTTCAATTTATATATTTATAGAACTATTGATATACTTCCAAAATGAATAACTACAAAAAAACAATAAAAAAATCAAGTAGAGTACTAAAATTTCCAATAAAGTTTGAAATATGAAAAATCTAAAAGTTTTGATTGTGGAAGATGAGATAGATTTAGCAAATTTGATAAAATCTTCAATAAAAGAGCTATTTTTTAAAGTTGTAATTGCAAAAGATGGCTTAGAGGCTATAAAAAAATTTGATAGCTTCAAACCTGATATTATAATAAGTGATATTATGATGCCAAACTTAAATGGCTTAGAGATGAGTAAAAAAATAAAAGAGAAAAATAGTGAAACTCCTATTGTGATTTTAAGTGCTCATAGTCACAAAGAGATGCTTTTGGAAGCTATTGATTTGGGAATTTCAAAATATTTTATAAAGCCTTTTGATATTGAAGAGTTTATTGAGTATTTAAAAGAGTTATCAAAAAAGATTAATAAAAACAAATCTATAAAATTAAAAGATAATTTTGTCTTTGATTTCAACAATTTATCTTTGTATCAAAATGATATTTTGGTAAATCTTACAAAAAGAGAGAGGCAGTTTTTGGCTCTTTTGATTGAAAATAAAAACTCATATGTAACTACTTTTGATATTAAAAAAACTCTTTGGGAAAATGAGATTGTAAGTGATGAGAGGCTTAGAACTTTTATTAAAAGATTAAGAGCCAAAACCTCAAAAGAGCTTATAGAAAATGTCTCTTCTTGTGGATATATGGTGTTATTTTAATATTCATATATTCTTCACTATTTTCCATACCCTTTTGGATTTTTACTTTGCCAATTCCAGCTAGATTTACACATATCTTCTAAATTATGTTTTGCTTCCCACCCTAAAATCTCTTTTGCTTTTTGTGGAAATGAGACTTTCTCAAAGAGAGTGCAAGGCACAAGAGTCTCATCTTTTTTATTGTACTATTTTTAATATTTTATTGTAAATACATTAAACTTTATCATAGAAGCAATAGCTTTAAAAAACTCTTTGCTCCAAAGTTCAAGTTCTCTTTGGTCGTATATAAACCTGCTCACATCATCTTTTGCCATTTTGATATCTAACTCTTCTATTCTTTTATTCAATAACTCCAACACTTTTTTTTCTGAAATGTCACCTATATTATCTTCAAAAGCTTTACAGCTTTGCTTTAATCTTGCCTCAAGATGAGTCATATCAAGCTCATAGCCATTTTTCACATACCAAACCAAATCATACCAATCTCGACCCTTTGGACGACTTTGCCACCCTCTACATAACACTGCATGCATCTTTCCTGCATATAGTGAAGAGATACTCATAGTTCGTATCTGAAATGGCATAGGTACAAGATGAAGTTTTTCCTCTTCTTTAAAATCAACAGGTGGATTTGTATCCACTTCAAATTTTATTTTGAGTTGTTTTGAATCCTTTTTAAAATACTTGATACACAGAGTAAAACTTTTGAGCCATATCCCATAGCTATATACCAAAAAAGCTTACTATCAAGCTTCAAAAGATCTTGATAATCTATGCGTAAATCCTCTT
>NZ_JBAZAH010000067.1:0-8309 GCF_041672065.1 Aliarcobacter sp.
CTTTTTAAAAAAAACATTAAGTGTGAATATATATTATCAGAAACATTTAATTTAATTGTTTTCATAAAATTGCTCCCTTAAAATTTTCTACCTATTCTATCAAATATGCTATTAAAACTACTCAAAAGCTCACAAATTTGTTTTTCTAAAATCTCATTTGCTTCATTGTTATTTAAAATAAGATTATAAGGCAATATAAGCTTAAAAAATCTATCAAAAATATTACAAATCATAGAGTTTGGATATTTTTCAAAAACTATTTTAAACTCTTGATGAAATTTTTCTATTTTTATATTATTTAGTTTTTTAAGTATTTTTTTCTCTTTTTGAATATCTTTTATATCAATCTCTTCTAATGTTTGTTTAGATATTTTTTTAAGATTTTCTAGTATTTCTGTTTTAAAAATTTCTTTATCTATTTGCTCTAAATTACTTTTTAATTCTTCTATTTTTAAAGGAGTAGCACCTTTAAAATATGCACCACTTCCTAAATTATAAACCTTTACAAATTTAGAGTGTTTAAATATTATATCTTCCGCGCTCTCTATCATCTCTAAATACTCTCTAAAAGTAGGCACTTTCTCTTCAAAATTTCCTTTTACATAAACTATATCTTCTCTAAAATCCCCACTATTTTTCAAATTTAGATTTAGTTTTCTACTTGATTTATGAGTTCCTACATGAGTTTTGCCATTTTTACTATCAACGCTAGCATCAACTCCTAAAAGATAAATCTCTTTATCTCCAAGCCTAGCAATTATATCAATACCAATATCTCCAACAGTAACACCACTTAAAAAACCATAGTTTGAAAATAGCTCCAAAGCATTTTGCATAAAAAATATTTTTGTATCTTTTAGTTTTAAAAATAGTTTGGTATCAAGTTTGATTGAAGCTAAAATTATAGAGTCTTTATACATTTTAGAATCTGTATTAAACTGCTCAAGCATTGGCTCTTTTTGACCATCAATAGCTAAAATAATATCTGGAATAATCTCCAAAATTCTAAGATGCTTTAAAACAGCACTTGAAGCTACTATTATAAATTTATCTTGATTTAGATAAATCCACTCTAGATTTTTTGCCAAAGATACTCCAGCTCCTAAAAAAAGAATTTTTTTATTTTTAAATAAGTTTTGATTTTGTGATAGATTTATAATACTTTTTTTCTCTTCAAAAAAGTAGTTATACCCTCTTTTTAGGCTTATTATAAAATCACTAAATGGATAACGCATTTGAGAACTATGAATAAAAATATTTTGTAACTCTTCTATTAAATATGAGTTGTTTTGATTAGATAATTCAAAATGAATTAGATGATTTAATTCATATCTATCTTCTAAGAACTTTTTTGTGATATTTTCTAAACTAAAACTATCTTCACTTATAACAAAAAATAGTTTTGAATTTTTACTTAAAGATTCATAGTCACATAAAAACAAAGATAATCTAAAAATTTCAATATTTGGCTCAATTATTAAATAACTTTTAGCATTTAAACTATTGTGAAAATCATTTAAATGAACTCCAAGCAAAGTTCCTATAAATATAAATTTATTGATTTTTATCTCAATATTTTCAAACTTTTTTATATATTCATTTAAATATATATAACTATTTATCTCACCTTCATAATGATTTTTCTTTTTTAATTCTTCCATTTTTATAAGAGTAAAAGCATTTGAAAGTGAAAAGTTATTTACTCTATTTAAAGAGTCACTAAAAGGCTCTTTTTTATATAAATTTTGTTTTGTTTTTAAATCTAATAGTTTAAATTCATCATTTACAAACTCTAAAGAGTAATTTTGGATATTTTGTTTCTCGAAAAAAACTATTTTTTCATAAATATTTAAATGATTTTTTTTGAAAAACTCTATATTTTTAAGATATATTTGGCTTAAAGTTTTTTGTAACTCTTCTAGTTGTTTTTGTTTATCCATTTTTTTCTTTCAAGTTTTTGTGTAAGATTTTAGCAATATTTGTATATATTGTATATAAAATTTAATTTATATTTATAAGCTATAATATGGCTTTTATAAAAAATATATAAACTTATTAAATAATTCAAATCCTAAAAGGTAAAATATGACGCAAGCTCAAATCCAACTACAAAATGCACTTACAACAACTTTTTTAGCAAATATGGTATTTTTAAATGAGTATGACAATGAACTATATCAAAGAGTTGAAAATCTATCAAGAATGATAGAAACAGGTGAATATCAAGAGAGATATGAGTTGGAATTTGTTATGGAGAATGGAGATTTTGATGTTTTTGATAAGGTAACAAATAGTTATTTATATGATAAAAATCCAAAAAAGATAAATAACAATATAATAAATAGCATTGATTTCAAAAAAACGAAAACTATATCAAGTATAGAAGGATTTTTCTTATATAAAGAAAATCCTACAATTAGTCTTGATTTTGAGTTTAAAGGAGAATTTGCTTCATTAATTCAAAATAATATGCAAGAATACTCAAATACTCTAAATGATTTTTTGGATAACTCTACAAAAACATATAAAGAAATTAATAAGCTTATATTCTTTAGTACACTTTTAGGAAGACATTTTCCAAAAGCTATACAAAAGATAAATCCAGCTTTGATTTTGATTATGGAACAAAATCTTGAAATTTTTAGACTATCTTTATTTACTATTGATTACTCAATTTTTGCAAAAAGAGTAAAAGTTATTTTTTCTATTATGGATGATACTATTGTGTATGAGAAGAAAATATTAGATTTTTTGAATATAGGGATATTTGATAACTATGTTATAAAATTTGTTGATACAAAGAATGTTATAGTAAAAAGTTATTATGAATCTTTTACAGCAATTTTGACAGGATTAAAAGCTTCAAGATATGATTTCTCAAGATATTTATATACTTTTATAAATAGAACAACAAACTATATCCAAGAAGAGTATAAATTCTTACTTTTTAATAAAATAAAAAATGGTTTTAATGTTTTTAAATCCCTACCAGTTTTATATCTAGCCGCTGGTCCATCATTGGATGAAAATATAACTTGGGTTTATGAAAACCAAGATAAGTTTTTTATTGTAACAATTGGTTCAGTCTATAAAAAACTTATAAATAAAGGTATAAAAGTAGATTTAGTAGCAACTTTAGATGAGCAAAAATGGTTAGAAAGAGTACAATTTCCAGATGAAATTATAGAAAAATCATCTTCAAATACTATCTTTCTAGCTTCAAGTATTACAAATCAAAAATTACTTACTAAATTAAAAGATAGAAATCTTTTTATTTTTGAAATGTATGAGACATTTTTCAAAGACAACTACAGTTTTACAGGAAATAGTATAGGAGAAGTTACACTAGATATTTTACTTCAGTTAAATGCAAAAAACATATATATTTTAGGCTTGGATTTAGCTTTAAACCAAGATACAGGAGAAACACATTCAAATGAGGCTGGAAGTGGAAAAATAACTATAAATACAAAAAAAGATGATGAAATAAAATATGGAGAAAAACATAAAATAATAACAGTAAGAGGAAATTTGCAAGATAGTGTAAATACTATCACATTATTTTTTGGTTCTATAAAGGATTTAGAAAATAAACTATCAAAAAAAAATAGAGATGTAAATATATATAATCTCTCAACTCATGGAGCATATTTTGAAGGATCAATGCCTACAAAAATTGAAAGTATAAATTTAAATGAGTTTAAAAATATAGATAAAACTTTAATAAATTTAGAAAAAGAGTTATTGAAATTTTCACAAATTGGGCTAAATAAAGAGCTAAAAGATGAGTATAAAAATAATATATATACTTTGGAAGTTAAACTAAAAGAGATATTAGAAGGTATAAAAAATAGAGATTTTCAGAGCTATATAGATTTTAGAACAGAGGCTTTTTTGATTTTAGAGTTGTTACAAAATAGTGATAAGTTTTTATTCCTTATATTTCTTAATTATAATAAAATAATAATTCCATATTTGAACAACCATTTTAATGATACAAAATTAAACCAAGAGTATAAAAAAGTACAAAAAATAAAAAAGATTTTTGTAAATCAACTAGAAGTTTTATTAGATGATTATATTTTATGTTTAAAAAGAGTTTTGTAATTTGTCCTCTATTTAAGAGCTAAAGTTATTTTGTTTTAGCTCTTTTTTAAAAAAAATATTAGTTCCGCTTATCAAACTATTGTAAAAGTCTTAAAACATTCTGAGATACAGCATTTGCTTGACTAATAGCGTATGAACCAGCTTGAGATATGATATTTAGTTTATTAAAATTTGCACTTTCTTCTGCATAATCAACATCTCTAATAACTGATTCAGCATTTTTAATATTTGTAGCTTGAGTCATTAAGTTTCTAACAGCTGATTCAACTTGGTTTTGAGTAGAACCTATATCTCCTCTATATCCATTTAGTGTTGTAATAGCTGCATCAACAGCCGTTTGGCCAGCTGCTGCAGCATTTTTAGTTATAGAGAATGTAGCAGTATTTGCAACAGCTGCTGATAAAGTAGTTAAACCATAACCAGCTGTATTCGCTTGGATATTTTCTGTACTAATAATATCACTTGTTTTCTCACCAATTTGGAAAGTTAAAGCACTTTTTTGAGCACTTGCCGCTGCAGTTGTACCTCCAGATGCTTGTAAAAGGTATGTACCGTTGTAGTTTGTTTGTCCTGCGATATTATTTAATTGAGTTAAAAGTTTACTAACATCTTTTGCAATAGATACTCTACCAGCAGTTGAAGTAGTATCTGTATTTGCTTGGATTAGTTTTGCTTTTATAGTATCAAGAATTTTTGACTGCTCTGCCATAGATTTATCAGCAATTTGTAAAAGTGAAATAGCTGAGTTACCATTTGCAACACCTTGATTCAAAGATGTAACTTGAGTTCTAAGTTTATCTGCAATTGCAAGACCAGAAGCATCGTCAGAAGCTTTGTTTATTTTTAAACCTGTGCTTAGTTTTTCTAAAGAATTTTTTATACTATTATTAGTATTTGAAGCTGCTTCTTGAGCAGTAAGTGAAGATACATTTGTATTGATTTTCATAATTATGTCCTTAGTTTTGGTTTATTTTGGTGTAAATAAAACTTAATGACACAATTATTGCAAACTAATTCATAAAATTAGTTTAAATTAAAATTTAAATTAGAAAAAGTGGAGAAAAACTCCACTTTTTTATAAAAGAGAACTTAAGTTTTTAACTATTGAAGTAGTCTTAATACGTTTTGCTGAGCAGCATTTGCTTGACTAATAGCGTATGAACCAGCTTGAGATATGATATTTAGTTTATTGAAATTTGCACTCTCTTCTGCATAATCAACGTCTCTAATCACAGCTTCAGCTGCTTTTATATTTGTAGATTGAGTCATAAGGTTTCTAACCGCACTTTCAACTTGGTTTTGAGTAGAACCTATATTTCCTCTATACTCATTTAGTGTTGTAATAGCTGAATCAACAGCCGTTTGTCCTGCTTTTGCAGCATCTTGGTTTATAGAGAATGTAGCAGTATTTGCAACAGCTCCTGATAAAGTATCTAAACCATAACCAGTCGTATTTGCTTGAATAGCATCTGTACTAATAGTGTCAGCTATTTTCTCACCAATTTGGAAAGTTAAAGCACTTTTTTGTGCACTAGCTGCTGTACCTGTACCTCCAGATGCTTGTAAAAGGTATGTACCATTGTAGTTTGTTTGTCCTGCGATATTATTTAATTGAGTTAAAAGTTTACTAACATCTTTCGCAATAGAAACTCTACCAGCAGTTGAAGTAGTATCTGTACTTGCTTGGATTAGTTTTGCTTTTACAGTATCAAGAATTCTTGATTGCTCTGCCATAGATTTATCAGCAATTTGTAAAAGAGAAATAGCTGAGTTACCATTTGCAATACCTTGATTAATTGAAGTAACTTGAGTTCTAAGTTTATCAGCAATTGCAAGACCAGAAGCATCATCAGAAGCTTTATTTATTTTTAAACCTGTACTTAATTTTTCTAAAGAGTTAGAAATATATTTATTCGTGTTTGTTGAAGCTTCTTGAGCTGTAAGTGAAGATACGTTTGTATTAATTCTCATAATAAATCCTTTTAGATTTTTAAACAATTTGTAATATTTTTAAAATATTACAACTTAAAACCTTCTTGTCTCTTTTTATAAAAAAGGTTCAAGCATAGAGCTTTTAAACTCTTCGGATTGAATCCAACCCTAAATTGATAAAAGAATTATTATATAACTTTTCTTAAAATTAGATTAAATCTGTAAATGCTATTTTAATTTTTTTAAAATAACTCCAGACTCAATATGTTCACTATATGCAAACTGGTCAAATAGGGCAAATCTTAATACTTTGTGAGTTTTTAAAAGCTCTTCTAAGTCTCTGTGAAGAGTTTGTGGGTTGCAAGAGATATATATGATATTAGTAAAGTTTTTTGCTAAAGCTCTTGTGGTATCATCAAGTCCACTTCTTGGTGGATCCATAAAAATAGTATCAAAATCATAAGATTTTAAATCTATATTTTTTAATCTATTAAAAGCTCGAACTTCATTTAAAGCCTCAACGAACTCTTCAGAGCTCATTCTTATAAAATTTATATTTTCAATATTATTTAAAGCACAATTTCTTAAAGCTGATTTTATAGATGTTTTTGAAATTTCTGTTGCTAATACTTTACTGAATTTTTTAGATAGTGGAATTGTAAAATTTCCACCACCACAATAAAGCTCACATAAATCTTTATTTGAATCTTTTGTATTGTTTAAAACCCACTCAATCATTTTTATATTTACAGAAGTATTTGGTTGAGTAAAACCATTCTCTTCATAGGCAAATTTGAACTCTTGACCATTTATATTTAAACTCTCATTTATAAAATCGCTACTTAAAACTATTTTTTGTTTTCTGCTTCTTCCAATTATTTTTATATTTAATTTTTGCTCAATTTCACGTGCAAGATTTATCCACTCATCTTCAAGTTTTTTGTGATAAATCAAAGTTACAAGCATATCAGAAGTTGAACTAACTAAAAACTCAATAGCAAAAAGCCTAAAAGATAAAATCATAGATTTTTCAAGCTCAGTTAAGAGTTTTGGCATAAGATTTTTTATATCTTCGCTTACAATCTCACATGAGTCAATTTTAAGAATCTCTTTATTAAAATCATTCATAGCGTAAGTTAAAATATCTTTTTGCTCATTTTCATCTTTTTCCCACCAAACTCTAAATTCTGCTCTATTTCTAAAGTTTGAATCTTTGCTTTTTATAATATCTAAAGCTATTTTTGAAAAATCAATCAAAGATGAAAATCTATCTTTTTCTCTAGCTATTTTATAGTTTAGTTGCTCTTCATAAGTTTTATTATAGAGTGTACAAGAGGCACAAAGCCCAAAATATTTACAAGTCATAAAGTTTTATCCTTTTGTTTAAAAGGAATATTATAAGAAAATATTGGTAAAAGTAGATATAATTTAAGAATTTTAAAAAAGAAGAGATATGGAAAATAACTGGCAAGAACAACTAAAAGATTTATTAAATTGTGATTTAAAATCACTTTATCCACTAGCAAGAACTATAAAAAGAGAATTAGAGTTTTATGTAGGACCAACAAATAGTGGAAAAACATATAATGCTATGAAAAAATTAAAAGAGGCAAATAGTGGATTGTATCTTGCACCTTTGAGACTTTTGGCACTTGAAGGGTATGAAGATTTAAAAGAGTCAAATATTGATGCTTCATTAATCACAGGTGAAGAGCAGATTTTAAATGAAGAAGCAGCTCATATTTGCTCAACAATTGAGATGATAGATTTTGACCTTGAAGTTGATGTTGCCATTATTGATGAAGTTCAAATGCTTGAAGATATTGATAGAGGTTGGGCTTGGGTAAATGCTATTATTGGAGTTCCTGCAAAAAAAGTTATTATGACAGGAAGTGTAAATGCGCTTGATGCTGTTAAAAAAATAGCTTCATATTTGGGTGAAGATTTAAATATCATAAGACATAAAAGAAAAAATGAATTAAGAGTTTTACCAAAATGGACACCACTTGATAAACTTGAAAATGGAACTGCTTTAATAGCATTTTCAAGAGCCGAGGTTTTAAAACTAAAACAAAAACTGCAAAAAAAATATTCCGTATCTGTAATTTATGGAAATTTATCACCTGAAGTACGCCGTGATGAGGCCAGAAGATTTAGAGATGGGCAAACTCAAATTTTAATTGCAACAGATGCTATAAGTATGGGGTTAAATCTTCCAATTAAAACAATACTTTTTACAACTGATACAAAATTTGATGGTATTTCAAAAA
>NZ_JBAZAH010000068.1:0-7888 GCF_041672065.1 Aliarcobacter sp.
AGGATAATATGTCAAGAAATATAACCTATAATAGATAAATTTATGATACAATTAAAACTATATTAGATAATAAATAGGATAATTTATGACAAAAGAAGAGTTTTGTAAAAGATTAAAGGATATTAATTTAACACAAAAAGAGTTTTCAGAGATAACACATGTACCCTACTCTACACTAAACAATTGGGGATTTCATGATATTCAAGTTCCAAAATGGGTAGGACCATTTATAGAACATTATGAAAAAGCTAAAAAGTATGATGCAATTAAGAAGATGATATTAGATTCAAAGGAAGTTTTATAGGGGATAGTAATTGTATATTAAGCTTTAAAAAACTCACAAATATCAATATTTAGTATTTTTGCGATTTTATGTAGTTGAGCTATATTAAATTTTCTTTTATTGGCATATAGTTCAGCAGCAGATAATAAACTAGAAGATTTATTACCCATTGTCAAGTGCAATCCAAAAATGTACCAAAGTGCAGTCGAAAAATGTACCACTTTGTAACACCTATTTGCTAATGAAATCGACAAGAATGGCAATCAAATTCCATATCCAATTATATATAGTGACAAGGGTTTTGTGTATCAAACTGATTACAACTTCTTAGTACATTGTATTGCTAAATATTTTGCTTCTATTAATGTTAAATTTGATATTTATTTAAGCATTTTAAACATATTTGGTATTAGAGTTGGCAAGAATGATAAGAATGTTTTTAAGCAAAGAAGAAGAGCATATTTAATCTTTTTGTTGGAGTATGTTACTGGATTATTTAGTTGCAACAATCAGAATAATAAGACTACTACTATTCAAAATTCTACTGCTATTTTGTATGAATTTAAAGGTAATTATTTTCAATATAAAGTAGTTTCTATGCCTGGTTCATTCAACAACAATAAAGACAATTTAATTGGTGTTCCTCTATATGTTGGACAAGAAAAATGGGTTGCTTTTAGAGAAAGATTTAAGCAGAATTTTGATGAAAATAATATGAAACAAGTAGCTTTTTTACAGAGAAATATTGATAGCTTTTTGAAAGAAAATGATGTTAAAAAGTTCAACTATTTTGTAATTAATACTGTACAAATTAAAGAATCTGCTAGGTATATTAAGTACGATGAAATTTCAAGAGTATCTATACTACTAATAACTTTTTCCAATTGCTCTGTTGTTAGTTCTAGCACTTGCACTTCCTTTATGTTTAAATTTATAGTATTAATTTTTAATTTTTTAATACTTTAACAAGAGCATTGGTTTAGATAATGCCCTTTAAAAAGTATTAATTTAAACCTCATATTTATCTATTAGCTTGTAAGTTTTTATAATCTCTTGCTCTACTTTTTTCATTTTATTTACTTCTACAATTTGCCAGTCTTTTAACTTTCCTAATTTATGGGTTAATCCTATTGGTATGTTGAGTATTATTTTGATTATTGAATCTAAATATTCTGCTTGTTCTTTGCTTCTAAATGTATATTGCTTTATCTCATTTAAGTAACTTGCTATTGCCAAAACATCTATATTTTTCTGGTCGTTTTGAATATGTTTTATATACTTTTTATTTCTAAATTTATCATTTATGGTTATGCCTTGCTCTTGATTCAAAACTATGCTAACTATTTTTTCTAGTTTCTCAAAGTCTTTAGATACACCTCTAAAGTTAAATAAACCTATCAAAATTGAATAAAAAGCTAAATCTTGAAGATTGATAAGGGGATAGTTATTTTGTATGGCTAAAAGCTTCTTATTGTGTTTTAATCTCTCTTTTTGTCTATTTAATCTATTTCTCTCTCTATTGTAGTAAAAATATGAAGTTCTTGATAAATCCAAGCTTTTAAAATTAGCTTTATAGTATGGGTGATTTAATATCATAGTTTGAGTTTTTTTATAATACAAATTTTTAGCATTTCTTTGAATAACCCATATCATTTGTTTTTGTGTATTATTTCTTATCATCTTAACCATTAAGCTATTTTCTTTTTCTTTTTTCATTTTCACTCTTTTTTTCTTGTTATTTACATTTATGTAGTGGTGCGACACTATAAGAATACTTATAGAAATTACAAAAATCTATAACTTATTGGTGCGACACTATTGTTTTTTTAATTCTATTTTCAAAAAAAGATAACATATTGGTGCGACACTATAAGAATACTTATAGAAATTACAAAAATCTATAACTTATTGGTGCGACACTACAAAAATAGTATTTTTAATACATATATTTTTTAATATCTATATTATATTAAAAATTATAGCATATATTATTTATTTTTAATACTTTATGTTTAATAATATAGACAATTTTTTATAAATATTATATAATTATATTTTAATTTTAAAACAAAGGGTAAAAATGGCAAAGAAAAAAATAAATATTTTTGATGAGCTTAAAAGCAGAACAAACATATCTACTAAGCGAAAGAAAAATATAAGTATTTTATTTACAGAGGACGAGATTGAAAAGCTTGATACAATTGCAAACAATTTAGGTGTATCAAAAAGTGTTGTTGTTAAAGAAACTTTAGCATTATCTGGAATATTTAAAAATGAAGATGCAAATTTAATTAATAAGTAAAAATATGCTAGGAAAAACTCATATAATTAACTCACTTGCTATTACATCAGCTCCATTAGTTTTTATTGATGAATTATCATTAACTGTTAATTATATTATTTTTATGATTTTTGTTGCTATTGGTTCAATTATTCCTGACATTGATGAACCTAATAGTATTTTAGGTAGAAAATTTATTGTATCTTCTACTACAATTAATATTTTTTTAGGACATAGGACTGTTACACATAATCTATTATTGTTCTCAATAACTTTAGTATTATTATTAATCTACTTAAAAGAGTATTGGTTCTTAATAGCTTTAAATATAGGAATCTTATTGCATATACTACAAGATTCTATGACATATCAAGGAATTAAAAATGGGATATTTCCATTACAAAAATTTAATTATAATTTTGTATTACTTCCAAGAATATTTAGATTCGCAGTTGGTAGTATTACTGAAAGAATAATATTGGTTAGTTCATTGGTATTTTTTATCTATGCTTTATATATTGGGATTAAGTTTTAAATATGAGTATATTATTAACAAGAATTGTAAACGATAAAGAACGATATTATAAACTAAATATTGAGTTTAATTTATTTGAAGAATATCTTGTTGAAAATATTTATGGAAGTGTAAAAAACAAAACTCCTACTGGTGTAATTCAAAAGATTTTTGTTACCAAAAAAGAAGCAATTAAAATTTATATATTATTACTATATAAATTAAAACATTAATTTTCAGATTATGACAAAAAAATAAAATATATATTTAAAATATATACTATTATAAATTTTTTAGAAGATAATATTAAAGCTAGAAAGTAATTTTATAAATATTATTTAGTTAAAAAATCCTAAATTTTTAATAGCATCTTTACCACTATCAGGACTTAATTTTGCATATCTCATAGTCATTTTTATGTCCTTATGGTTCATTAGTTTTTGAATAGTAAATATTGGAGTTCCATTAATAGCTAAGTGACTTGCAAATGTGTGTCTTAATGTATGAATTACAACTTTGTTTTTTCTATCACTATTATCAATACCCTTATTAAAAAGTTCATCTAAAATTGCTCTTAATCTCTTTTCTGGATTAGTTGTAAAGATTTTATCATTTAAAGATAAGTTTAATGTTCTAATTGTCAATAGCTTTATTATTTCATCGGGAACAAAAGCCTTGTATGTAGAATTGTTTTTAAAATCTTTTAAAGTAATAAAATTATGTTTAAAATCTATATCTTTTTTATGTATATTCAAAATAGTTGCTAATCTTGCACCAGTATTTAAAGCTAAAGTAAAAAATAAAAAAATAGTTTCATCATTTTTGGTAGTTTCAAGTAATAATTTAATTTCCTCTTGTGTTAAAAATCTCTCTCTTGCATTATCTATATTACAAGTAGTAATATATTTTGTGAAATCATTTTTCAGTAAATCATTTTTCAAAGAGTATTTACCAATTGTTTTTAAAATATTTAATATGTTATTGATTGTTTTCGGAGCTAAAGGCTTTTTAGTATTAATTGTAATCTTTTGTTCTAAAAAATGTTTAAAATTTTCAATATCTTTTTTTGATAATAAATCAATATCAAATGTTTTAAAGTAAGGTAATATGTGTACCTTATAATGATTTAGAGTAGAACCACTAATATTTTTCTCTTTAAAGTAAGCATCAGCTAAAGTTTCTATCAATATTTTTTGTTTCTTTTTTCTAATAGCAACAGCAGGTGGTTCTTCACCATTTCTTTGCTTTGTTAAAATTTCATTTCTTTTTTGATTACAATATGCTTCTCTTATACCTTCACTATATTTTCCAATTTTCAATTCGACTGTTTTATTGTTATTGTCTTTATATCTGATATAATATGTTTTATCAGGTTTTCCATTTGTAACAGAATCTCTGTAAATTACACCTGTTAAATTAGTTATATGTCTTGCCAAAATTCACACCTATTTCACACCTTAGAATACGATTATTGTATTTTATATGGTTATTGTAATTTTGTCAAGATGAAAAAGAGCCCTATATTAGGGTATTTGGGAATATTGTAAAATTTAAGGTTTATTTGAAAAGTTATTATTATCGGCTCATAACCGAGTGGTCGAAGGTTCGAGTCCTTCACGACCCACCACTTTATAAAACTTTCAACACACTTCAAAATTACTTTTAAAACTTAAAACAAAGAAAATAGATGAACAAAACCATAAGATTATTTACAGATTCAAGTGTAAATCCACAGAGTAAAATAGGCTTTGCATCTTATTTGAAAATAGAAGATTTAAATATAGATTTAAAAATTTTAAAAGATAGAGTAAAAACAAAAAGATTTGAAAATAGTAGTTCTACAAAACTAGAGCTTCAAGCTCTACTTTGGGCACTTGATGAGATTTTTTATGAAAACAAAGAGATAGATTTTTCTATTGAAGTCTATACAGATTGTCAAAATATTATATCTTTAAGCAATAGAGAAGATAGATTAAAAACAAACAACTACTATTCACTAAATGGTAAACTTATAAAAAACCATGATTTATATAAAGAGTTTTTTGATAAAAAAGAGAGATTAAATTTAACTTTTATAAAAGTAAAAGGGCATAAGAAAAAATCTCTTAAAGATGAGATTGATGATATATTTAATCTTGTTGATAAAGCTTCAAGAAACGCTTTAAGAGAGTATTTAAACACTCACTCTTAAAATGGTTTTGAATCTGTTGTAAAGTCCAAATCAAACTGCTTTTTAAACTTTGGATTTTGTAAAATACTATTTATAGATATAAAATCTCTTCCAAAAAAATCATAACTATAACTATATATATCTTCACCAAAAAGCTCTTTATAAACACTATTTACAAACTTACTATTATAAAAGCCTGTTGTATTTAAATTAAAACTATAATCAAAAGATATTTTACTATTTTTTATATTTTCTAAATAATCAAAAAGTTTTGAACTATCAATATCCTTTTCATATCTTAAAACTGCTAATCTATTTGCAAAATATACATAAGATTTAAAAGGCTCTATTTGTAAAAACTCACTATTTTCAATATCAAAATCATAGTGTGCTACATAAAATTTATTATCTATTTTTAAAACAACTCCAATATCACTAAATTTTGAATTATCTACAATTGAGAAGAAATCACTAAAAAGATTATCCTCTTTTTTTAAAATAATATCTCCAGTTTTTACAATAATTTGCTCCTTTATCTTTTCAGGAACTAAATCATCTTGACTCTTTTCTATAAATTTTTTTGATTCATAAGAGGCAAAAAGAAGTAAAAAAATTATTGCAAATAGTCTAATTTTCATTGTTTCTCAAAATATTTCCATCTTCAGAAATTAGTATTGCCAAGCTTTTAGTGCTTTCAAATTGTGATAAAATTATAAGCAAAATCATCATCAAAGGAACTGCCAAAAACATACCAATTGTTCCCCACATAGCACCCCAAATAACCAATGATAATATAACAACAAATTGTGACATATTTAAACTATTTCCCATTAGTTTTGGATATATTACATTTCCAATTACAAATTGAACTACACATAAAGCTGCAAATATTGAGATGATAGAGCTTAAATCTGTAAACTGAATAAGAGCAAAAACGGTTGGAATTAATACTGCAATTATTGTTCCAATTGTAGGAATAAAATTTAAAATAAAAGCAATAAATCCCCACAAAACTGCTGCTTGTAAACCAAAATAGTGACAAATCAAAAATGTTAAAAATCCTGTTGCAAAGCTTACAAGAGTTGTAATTAAAATATATGTTCTAATTCCACTTGAAATAGATGTTAAAACTTTTTTTGCTTTTTGTCTGTTCTCATCTTTTTTAAAAAGTGCATTTAATTTTGAATTAAAAAATCTTTGGTCTATTAATAAAAAAAGTACATATAAAAAAATCTGCATTGTATTGCTCAAAATTGAACTAAATGCCATAAATATCTTATTTATAACACTTGAAATATTAAACTCTTTAAAAAACTTTTGTAAAGGCTCTTTTAAATCCATTGAAAGCAAAGAGGATATTTTATCTATTACAATATTTATTTTTGAATCCAACTGAGATACAACAGAACCCAACTCTAACATACTTGAAGTTATAAATGTACCTATGTTTATCATTAGATAAATTATTATGACCAAGGATAAAGGAGTAGCTGTATAGTTTAAAACTTTTTTATTTATATATGGTATTTTTTTAATCTCATTTGCTAAACCATTAATTAAAAACCATATAAAAAATGCAATTGCAATTGGAGTTAAAATATTGCTTAAACTATTAAAAGAGTAAAAAATCAGAAATGTAAAGGCTAAAAAATAGAATGCTCTTGCAAAATTTATCTCTTTGTTTAAGCTATCCATATCTACCCTTTTTTTATAGTTTATACTCTTTGTAATCTCTTACTCTCATCTTTTGCAAACTCTTGCAAATCTGCAACTTGATCCATCTCATCTACAATCTCAATTCCAAGCATTGTCTCTAAAGCATCTTCAAGTGTTACAACTCCACTTGTTTGCCCATACTCATCTTGAACAATAAAAAGATGCATTTTCATTCTAATAAACATATCAAACAAAATAGATACAGATAGATTTTCTGGAACCTTATGAACAGGAACCATAATATCTTTTAAAAGAGTCTTTTTCTTCTTTTTAACTCTTTTTTCTAAAATAGTTTGTTTAAAAACAACACCTACTATATCATCTATTGATTCATTATATACAGGTATTCTTGAATAGACATATAGATTATCATTTAAAAGAGCTTCTTTTACACTTGTTTTAGAATCCAAAGCAAAAACAACAGTTCTTGGTGTCATAATATCTTTTGCTTTAATATTTTTTAGTTTGAATAAATTTTTTATTAAAACACTCTCTTTTGCCTGTAAAACACCCTCTTTCTCACTCATATTTACTATTGTAATAATCTCATCTTTTGAGAAGTTTGCCTCATTTTTTCTACCTTTTTGCAAAGCATTTGTTATAAAAGTAGCAAGAAAAATAAAAGGGTAAGTAATTTTAACCATAAACGATATTATATAAACAGCTGGAACTATAAACTTTCTCCAATAAATAGCACCAAGAGTTTTTGGAAATATCTCAGATATAAAAAGCACCATCAAAGTTAAAGCAAAAGCAATCACAGCTTGCCAATTTGAACCAAAAATAATAGCAGCTTGCGCACCAACACCAGCTGCTCCCATAGTATTTGCAAAAGTGTTTAATGTAAGAATTGAAGATATTGATTTATCAATATTTTGTTTTACATCTTTTGCTAAATCAACAGTTTTTGGGCTATAACCTTTT
>NZ_JBAZAH010000069.1:0-7571 GCF_041672065.1 Aliarcobacter sp.
AAATGTTGTTATATCTAAAGTCATAGACTGTAAAAAGTAAAAGATTTGAAGTTAGTACTTCAATCTTAAAAGAATATATTTTTTAGCTAAAAGCTAGGTTATATATTCATAAATTTATTATACGAGGTAAACTAATGAAAAAATTTTGTATATTTGGAAATCCTGTTATGCACTCAAAATCACCTCAAATGCAAAATGCTGGTTTTAGGCACTTAAATATAGATGCAAACTATGAGAAGTTTTTGCTTGAAGATGGACAAAAAATAAAAGAGGAGTTTATCAAAAATGGTTTTAGTGGAGCAAATATAACTGTTCCTCATAAAGAGTTTGCATACAAAATGGCAGATGAAGTTATTGGAATTGCAAAAAAAATAGAGGCTGCAAATACTTATATTTTAGAAAATGGCAGAGTTTTAGCATACAATACTGATGCACCTGGATTTTTAAAATCTATAGAGGAGTTTAAAGATGTTAAAAAAGTTTTACTTTTAGGAGCTGGTGGAACCTCTAAAGCAATATCTCTGGCTTTACAAGATAAAAACTATGATGTTACAGTTTTAAATAGAAGTGCAAATAAACTAGACTTTTTTAAAAACAATAGTATAAAAGCCTACTCTTTTGATGATTTTAAAATTGAAAAATTTGACTTAGTTGTAAACTCAACAAGTGCGGGTTTAAAAGATGATTTGCTTCCAGCTTCGAAAGAGATTTTAGAAGATGTTTTAAAATCAAGCTCTTATGCAGTTGATTGCATCTATGGGAAAGAGACACCTTTTTTAAATTTAGCCAAAAGTTTAGAAAATGTTATTAAAGATGGTGAGGATATGCTACTGTTTCAAGGGGTTTTGGCTTTTGAACTATTTACAAAAACTAAGGCAAATGAATCATTAGTTGAAGCAATGAGAAAAGGTTTAAAAGGCTTATAGTTTGTGTTATAATCAAAGATGTTAATTTCAAATCAGTCAAACTTAAATATACTTTTATCAAACAACCAAACACTACTAAATAAGATTTTAGATAGTAGTTTAGACAGTGAGCTAAAATCTATTTTAACAAATCAAAATAGTGGTGCTGATGTTTTAAAAATTATAAAAGAGCTATTTTTGGCACTAAAAGATGGTTCTAAATCTGCTACTAATTTAGAAAATTTATTAAAAAATTTAAATTTTTCAAAAGAGCTTGGAACTCTATCTTCAAATATCTCTACACTTTTACAAAATCTACAAAGTGATGAGAGCTTATCAAATTTAAAAACACCTTTGGAAAATTTTCTAAAAAACTTTCAAAACATAGATGATCTAAATTTAAAAGAGCAGATAAAAAATAGTGGTGTTTTTTTGGAAAACAAACTTTTAAATAGTTCAAAGTATAATTTTGATGATGATTTTAAAGCAAATTTACTAAAGCTTCAAGAGGCTTTAACAAATAAAAGCGATGCAAAATCTATTGAGAATTTAAAAATTATAAACAATCTTTTAGCTCAAGTTGAACTAAATCAGCTTGGAAGCTTAGCTTCAAACTCAAATTTTGTTTTTATTCCATTTTTTTGGGATATGCTTGAAGATGGTTTTATTCAGATGAAACAAAAAGAGGAAGAGAAGTTTTTTTGTCAGATTAATCTAAATCTAAAAGATTTTGGAAAAGTTGATTTGATGCTATTTTTATATGATAAAAATAAGCTTGATTTGACAATTTATGCACAAAGAGAGCATTTTAAAGTTGCTATTAAAGAGAATTTACAAACACTAAAAAAAGCTTTGAATAGTGTAGAGTTAATAGCTGTAAATATAAAACTTCTTGATATGAAAGATGATAAAAAAGAGGATAATTTAGAGCAAAAGTATCAAAATTTTTATAAAGAGAGTATATTTTCAAATAGTATTGATATAAAGGCATAAAATTGCAAGATAATCAAAAAATTAAAAAAGCCGTTGCCTTAGAGTATGAACAAGGGGTAAATAGTGCTCCAAAAGTTACAGCAAAAGCAAAGGGTGAAGGTGCAAAAAATATAATAAAAGTTGCGCAAGAGAACAATATTCCTATAAAAAAAGATGAGGATTTGGTTGAACTTTTAAGTCAAATTGATATAGACAAAGAGATTCCAGCTTCTATGTACAAAGCTGTTGCTGAAATTTTTGCATTTATATATGATTTATCAAATAAAAATAAGGATAAAAGATGATTTTAAAAAAGATTTTAATAGAGGATCAAAAAGAGTTATATAGGCACAAAAACTATCTTTTAAGCCTTGGATTAAAGTTTGATGCCATAAATAAAATATACTCAAATAGTGAAGAGCTGGATTTTAATATTGAGTTTGAATTAGTAGAGTTTTTAAATAATAATAGTTTTGTTTATAAATTTATTGAAGAGAAAATTGTAGATTTTAAAAAACAAATTAGTGCAAAATATGAATCTTTTCAAATTGATGATAAAAATATATTTATTCAAGAGAGAAAAACAAATCAAAAACTCTATCTTATAAATATAGAGAAAAATAGATTAGCAATAATTGATTTGAAAAAAGCTATTTTAAAAACTTATAAACTCTCAAAAGATAGTTTAGAAAGTAGCTCATCTTTGGCTATTTTAACTTTAGAAACACTAGCAAGTAACCAAGAAGATTTTGCTGAACTTTTCTCTATTTTTGCAATTTTACAAAATCAAAGTAGCGAAGAACTTCTATATTTAGACAAACTTAAAAAGTTTAAATATTTTTGTATTGCAAAAATTAAAGAGAAACAACAAGATATGTTTTTGTGCAACTGCGTAACTGGATTTTTCCCTGAAACTAAATTTTATATAAAAGGAAATAGAGTCTTTTCAAATTATACAAACTACTTTTTAACTTATGAGCAAGAGATTAAAATATGGAAATATCTATATGAAAATAAAATTTTAGTAGGAGTTTTTAAAGAACCAACTTTAAATGAGCTATTTATTGGAAGAAAAATTTATACAATTGATGAGTATGGAAACAAAGTTAAAAGATTAATAAAATTTGCAAAAGAGATAGAAAAAGATAAAATTGAGATTACTTTAAGCGATGGAATTCATTCAAAAAAGTTAGCAAATCTATTTTTTAAAGATGATTTATTAAAAAGAGTTATTGAGGCTAGAGATTAAAATAGTTTTATATCAAACTTCTATACTATAAAAACAAGAAAATAGCTCATCTTTTAGCAAAACTTGAATTCCTCTTTTATCTTCAATATTTTGATTTGAATTCTCTTCATCTGCAACTCCAAACCAAGGTTCAATACAAACAAATGGTGCAAGATTTGGTTTTGACCAAACTCCTAAATATGGAAAATCTTTGGACTCTACTTTTAAAATTTTTTTGTTGTTTTTATCTCTTAAAATAATAGATTTTATATTTTTATCATTAAAAACTAAAGCATCATTTTGAAATATTTCTTTATCCAAAATAAGCCTATTTTCTGTAAAATTAATCTCTTGATTTTTATATATCAAACCTTTATCATTTAGAAAATATCTTTTAGCAGTTCTAACATCTTCAAAATCTAAAAAATCACCACTTGAAATATTAAAAGCTGGATGAGCTCCAATCGAAAAATATAGTCTATATTCACTTCTATTTTTAACTTTATATGAAATTATTAGTTTTGTTTTCTCTAATTTATAAGAGATATTTAACTCAAATAAAAATGGATAATTTTTTAAAGTTTCTTCATCATTTTTTAAGCTAAATTCTATAAAGTCATCCTCTTTTTTTATAAGTTCAAACTCTTTATCTCTTGCAAAACCGTGTTGAAACAAACTATATTTTTTATCTTTATAAAAATAGCTATCATCTTTTAATCTTCCAACTATTGGGAAAAGTACTGGAGAATGTCTTGCCCAGTATTTTGAATCTGCTTGCCAAATATATTCAAAATCATTCTCTATTTTTTGTAAACTATTTAATTCAGCTCCAAATGATTTGATTTTTGCTTTTATAAAACTATTTTTTATCTCATAATTCAAAATATTTTCCTATTTTTTAATCTCTTTTAAAATTCTCATAGAATTAAATATAGCTATTAAAGCTACTCCAACATCTGCAAAAATTGCTTCTTGCATCCCTATAACTGCCCCTGCTCCCAAAAATAAAAAGCCAATTTTTACAGCCATTATGAAAATGATATTTTGATATACAATAACTTTTGTTTTTTTAGCTATTTTTATTGCATCGCTTATTGAATTTAAATTATCATTTAAAACTATAACATCAGCAGATTTTATAGCCAAATCACTTCCAATTCCACCCATAGCAAAACCAATATCAGCATTTGCTAAAGTTGGAGCATCGTTTATTCCATCTCCTACAAATGCAGTTGTTTGGCTTGTATCTTTTTTTATATTTTCATAAATTTTGAGTTTATCTTGGGGTAGTAGCTCATATCTTACCTCATCAATTCCTATATTTTTTGCAACTTCTAAAGCTTGCTCTTTTTTATCTCCTGTTAGCATATAAGTTTTTAATATATTTAGTTTTTTTAACTCTTTTAAAAACTCTTTTGCTTCACTTTTTATAACATCACTTACAACAATATATCCAACAAATTTTGAGTTTATTGATACATAAACAATATTTAAACTCTCATTTAGATTTTGTGAAATTTTTATATCAAATTTTTCAAGAAGTTTTCTGTTTCCTACTAAAATATCTTTTTCATTTACAATAGCTTTTATACCCAAACCACTAAACTCTTCGCTAAAACTAAGCTCTTTTAAGTTTAACTCCTCTTTGCACTCTTTTACAACTGCTTTTGCTATTGGATGAGTTGAAAAGCTCTCAACTGTCGCAACAACTCTTAGAAACTCATCTATACTCATATCAAAAGCTTCTACTTTTGTAACTTCAAAAACCCCTTTTGTCAAAGTTCCCGTTTTATCAAAAACAAAATTTTTGATTTCGGTTAGTTTTTCTATATAGTTTGCACCCTTTACTAGTACACCTTTTTTTGAAACAGCTCCAATAGCACTAAAATATGATAGAGGAACAGATATAACCAAAGCACAAGGACAAGAGATTACTAAAAATACCAAGGCTCTCTCAATCCAATCAGAGTATAAAGCATTTTCTATAAAAAGTGGTGGTAAAAATGCTAAAAAAAGAGCCAATACAACAACTATTGGAGTATAAACAGAAGCAAATTTTGTAATAAATTTTTCAGCATTTGCCTTTTTTAAACTTGCATTTTCAATTAGCTCAATTACCTTTGCGATTGTTGAGTCTTTGTAAAGTGATTTTACTTTTAGATAAACAGCATTTGAAACATTTATATATCCACTTAAAACCTCTTCATTTTGTTTTAAAGTTTTTGGTTTAAACTCACCCGTTATTGCACTTGTATCAAAAGAGCAAGAGTTTTCAAGCAAAATAGCATCAACTGGAACTTTTTCTCCAACTTTTACTAAAATAACATCATCTAGTTGTAACTCTTGGGGAGTTTTTTGAACTATAGTTTCACCCTCTTTTACAAATGCAAATTCTGGTTTTATATCTATAAGTGCATTTATACTATCTCTTGAATTATTTACAGCAACTCTTTGAAACATCTCACCAACTTGATAAAAAACCATAACAGCAATAGCTTCAACAAAATCAAAAAGAGCAATTGCTCCAATTGTTGCAATTGACATTAAAAAATACTCATCAAAAACTTTTCCAACAATAATATTTTTAAATGCCTTATATAAAACATCCCAAGCAACAATCATATATGCTATTAAAAAAACTGTTATTTGGATTTGTCTATTTTCTATATAGTTATATGAGATATAAGTTAAAAAGAGTGATAAAAAAGTAATAAACAAAAGCTTTTTGTCTAAATTTTGCCAAAATCTTTTTTGATTTTTACTCTCTTCTTTTACAATGATTACCTCTTTTTCTATCTTTTGAATCTCTTTTTCTATTAAATCACTTAAATCTTTGTCTATATTTTGCTCAAATGTTAAAGTAGAAGTTGAGAAATTAAGCCTTACATTTGATAACTCTGGCATATTATTTAAAGTTTTCTCTATTTTTAAAGCACAGTTTGCGCAATCGAGATTTTGTAGTTTTAGTTTTTTCATCTATAAATTCTTTCTATTTTTACTATATTTTTAAAAAAAAAGTATATCTATATGGCTATGAATTGAATATTAATTTTGTTAAAAGAGCAAGATATTTTGCAATATCTTGCTTAAAATTTGAGTCTATTTACTTTTTAAACTAGAGCTTACTCTTCTACTTCTACCAAAAGTTCTTTTTGAATTAGAAGTTTTATCTTCTGTTTTAGAAGCTCTACTTTGTGTTGCTCTATTTGCACCACTTTTTGCTCTATTTCTACCATTTGAAATAGGTTCTGCTTTTATATTTGGATTTACTTTAAATCCTTCTATTGCTATTTTATTTATCTTTTGTTTAATTAATTTCTCAATTGCTAACAAATAATCATGCTCATCAATACAAACTAAAGATATAGCATCTCCACTATTTCCAGCCCTTCCTGTTCTTCCAATTCTATGAACATAATCTTCAGGAACATTTGGTAACTCAAAATTTATTACATGAGGAAGTTGGTCTATATCAATTCCCCTTGCAGCAATATCAGTTGCAACTAAAACTCTTACAGTTCCAGCTTTAAAATCATCCAAAGCTTTTGTTCTTGCACCTTGAGATTTATTTCCATGAATTGCAGCTGAAGTTATTTTATCTTTTATTAAAGCTTCACTTAGTTTATTTGCACCATGTTTTGTTCTTGTAAAAACTAAAACTTGTTTCCAACTATTTTTATTTAAAAGATTAATTAAAAGCTCTTTTTTTCTCTCTTTATCAACATGATGAACAGTTTGTTCAACTTTGTGTGAAGTGCTGTTTGCTTTTGAAACCTCTATTAAAACAGGAGTTTTTAGCAAACTATCTGCTAATTTTTTAATCTCTGGTGAAAAAGTAGCTGAAAAAAGTAGATTTTGTCTATGTTTTGGCAAAATTGATAATATCTTTTTAATATCATGAATAAACCCCATATCAAGCATTCTATCAGCTTCATCTAAAACCAAAAACTCTACTTTTGATAAATCTAAACAATCTTGAAAAACCAAATCAAGTAATCTTCCAGGAGTTGCTGTTACAATATCAACACCCATTTTTAAGATTGCTTTTTGAGGATTTATTCCAACTCCTCCAAAAATAACAGCTGATTTAAATGGAAGATATTTTCCATAAACTTCAACACTTTGAGCTACTTGTGTTGCTAACTCTCTTGTTGGAGTTAAAATAAGTGCTTTTACAGAACTTTTTCTATCTTTTGAATAGTTTTTATTTAATAATTCCAAAAGTGGAAGTGTAAAACCAGCTGTTTTTCCAGTTCCTGTTTGAGCAGCTGCTAAAACATCTTTTTTTGACAATATAACTGGAATAGCCTTTGCTTGAATAGGAGTTGCTATTGTATAGCCCTCTTCTTCTACTGCACGAAGAATTTGTGGACATAATCCTAAATTTAAAAATGACATAATTACCTTTGTTTTATGAACCTACAAAAGTGATTAGCTTAAGTTACGATCTAGGTTGAATAATTTGA
>NZ_JBAZAH010000070.1:0-7420 GCF_041672065.1 Aliarcobacter sp.
TGTATAGCTCATCTTTGGTTTGTAATTATTCACCCTTTTGATGATGGTAACGGAAGAATTGCAAGAGCAATTACAGATTTAGTTCTATCAAAAATAGAGAATTCAAAAATATCAAGATTATACTCAAGCTGATTTATTGGAGTTAAAAGATAGATACTATCATCAACCTTTACTAAAAAAACTAATAAGCGATAAGTATAGAGAAAAATTTGCAACATATTTACATGAGCATTATGGTTCAATATTAGGTAACTTCTTTTTTGGTATTCTTTTGGGAATAACACCTTTTATTGGATATTTATTAAATCTTCCACTTGATATTTCGCATGTTGCATTTTCAAGTGCATATTTAGGATATACATCAATGCATTTTGATATATCTGTAACTCTTTTTATATACTATCTAGTTTGTGTTTTATTAATAGGTTTTGTAAATTTAATTGTAAGTTTTACTTTAGCATTAAAAGTATCTTTATTGTCAAGAGATACCAAGTTTGGTAACTTTTTCTCTTTTATTAAAAACTTAATAATTGAGATTTGTAAAAAACCACATAAACTATTTTTCCCTTTTACTTACAAGAATAAAAAATAGATATTTAAGAAATTTTTAGTACAATCATCTTTAAATTATCATAGGGAAGATAAAATGAACAAAGTAAAAGGGATAGCAGTAATTGGAATTTTGGCTTGGACTATATTTTTGATGATATATCTTTTATATATTGGAATAAGTTAATATAGCCTATTAAATAGTCAAAAATGATTCAATAACACAACTCATTCTACTTTTTATATCACTTGTATCAATATTCATATAATCAATTTGTATTTTATAAAGCAATTCATCTTTTAATTTAAACTCAAAAACTAAATACCCAGCATATAAAAAGGCATCTTTATTCTTTTTTCCTTCATCTTTTTTATCATTTTCGTAAATATAATAAGAGATAAGTAGTTTCTCATTTTGTTGTTTCTCTTCTGTTTCAAAACTCTTTAAAACATCCACTAAAATCTTATCACTATCTTTATTTGAGAAGCTATTTTTTAAATTACTTTTCATATTTTGTGAATACTCTATATAAGACTCTATATTATAGTTTGAACTTATTAATAGATCTTTTGCTTTTTGTATATCTTTTGAATAAATTTTTTCAAATGTTGTAACACTCTTTTGACAAGCAACTCTTTTTGCTTTTGGATCATCTTTTTTTTGATTTAAAACTCCATAAGTTAAAAATAAAATAAATGCAACTATAAAACCTATGTATATTTTACTTGCCATAAAAAACTCCTAAATTATTCAATTTTTTGGATTATAATCTTTTTAATATATAAATGTCAATTATCATTCAATTATAATATAAAATTATGAAATCTTGATAAGAATTATTAATATTTTAAGTATAATTTAATTTTAATTCTTATAGAATTTCTTCAATCAAAGGAAAAAAATTATCCTTTGTAAAATTTAAGGAGATTTTATGGCGTGTGATACATCTATAAAAGCTAGAAAAGAAAAAAAAGTTACTATTAATGAAAATACAACAGAAATTATTAAGGAGAAAAAAATGAGTTCAACAATGGTTTTAAGACAAATGCCAGAATTTAAAATGAGTGCATATGATGCAAAAACAGGACACTATACAACAGTATCAAGTGAAGATTATAAAGGAAAATGGACAGTAATTTGTTTTTATCCAGCAGATTTTACATTTGTTTGTCCAACAGAAATTGCAGCAATGAATGCAAAATATGATGAGTTCCAAGAGCTTGGAGTTGAAATTTTACCTATTTCAACAGATACAAAATTTTCACACAAAAGATTTGTTGAAACTGAACCAATTTTAAAAGGATTAAAACTTACAATTGGTGCTGATACTACAAAAAGTGTAGCTTCTGATTTTGGTGTACTTTTAGAAGAAGAGGGAGTTGCATTAAGAGGAAGATTTTTATTTAATCCAGATGGTATTTGTGTAGCTCAAGAGGTTCAAGCAGATAGCGTTGGAAGAAATGTAAATGAGTTTTTAAGACAAGTTAGAGCTTGGCAACATGCAAGTAAAACAGGTGAAGTTTGTCCAGCAGGATGGAGACCAGGTAAAAAAACACTTCCAGTAAACACTGATGTTGAACAAATGACAGGAAGAGTTGGAGATTATATAACTTTAGAAGAGATACTTTCTTAATTCAAAAAATATATTTAAAAGGAGGAGTAAAAACTCTTCCTTATTTTACACTACAAACTTCTACATTTCAAATATCAAATAACATTATAAGGCTACTAAACAAATCTTTATTGCAATAAGATTTCAAAATATAGATCCATAAAGGAGTTTTATGTTTAGTGTAGTTTCAAATAGAGATTTAGAGACGATAAATAACTAGATAAATATAAAGACCAGATGCGATTATTGATGGAGAGTATCAATTTACTTGGTAAAACTTTAGAAAATAGTGCAAGAAACAATTTTGAAAATGGAGAGATTTTAGAAGAGAACTCTTTGCTTATGTCATCTTCAATGAATAATTTAGCATTAAAAACAGGTGAACAAGCAAGTTCATTAGAGCAAACTACAAGAGCATTAGAACAGATTACAAATATAACTAGAGAAAATACAAAAAATGCTACAAAAATGGCAAATTTGGGACAAATTGTTAAAAAATCAGTTTTTGTTGGAGAAGATTTGGAAAAAAAAACTGCTAACTCTATGGATGATATAAATACTAAAATAAGAGCTATAAATGAATCAATTACTGTAATTGATCAAATAGCATTTCAAACAAATATTTTAAGTTTAAATGCAGCAGTTGAATCTGCAACAGCAGGAGAGGCTGGAAAAGGTTTTGCAGTTGTTGCTGGGGAGGTTAGAAATTTAGCAAATAGAAGTGCAGAAGCTGCTAAAAAAATAAAAACTTTGGTTGAAGAGGCGACACTTAAAGCAGATGATGGAAAGCTTATATCTTCCAGCAATTAAAATAAGCAGACAAGCAAAAATAATTATAAAACTAAGAAGAGAAATAGTTAGTTTTATAGGAATAAAATATCCCAACAAACTTGCTGCAAACATTGAAACAGCAGCAGTATTTACAACAGCAGCAATTACAGCTAAAACTGTAAAAAGCCACAGCCAAACAGTGCTCCAGCTTGAGTTGAAGAGACTAAATGAGAACCTCCAATAGCAGCAGTTGCCATTAAGATACCAGGACCAAATATTTTATAAAAAGCTTTTATTTTATCAATAATTTAAACTCTTTTCATCAAATTGGTAAGTTTTGTGAGCAATTTTTATTAAAATATTTTTATCTGCTAAATCTTTAAATAGTTTAATTAAAGTTGGTTTAGAGATAGAAAATTTATCCATAATTTCACTATAAGAGCCAAAAAAGTTATTATTTTCATCAAGATTATTAAAAATATATTTTACAATCTCTACTTGCTTACTATCTGTAATTGCTCCAATAGTTTTTATAATATTTTCATTTTTCTTTAGCTCTTTTTCTTGTACTTTTGGAAGTAAAACATCAACTAAACTATCCAAAAGTTCATTTATATCTATTGGTTTAATAAGATAGTTTTCAACTTTTAATTTAATGGCTTCTATTAAATAGTTTGTATCTGTGTGAGCTGTTGTTAAGATACTAGGAATATTTATATTTTTACTTTTAATATATTTTAAAAAATTAATACCATTCTCATTTTCTAGTTGTATATCACTAATAATTACATCAACTCTTTTTTCAAGTAAAATTTTCATAGCTTCAACAGTTGTTTTAACACCATAAATATTTGCTACAAAATCCTCTAAAGCATCTTTTGTATGCTTTAACAGACTCTCATCATCTTCAAGATATAAAATATTGAAATCTTTTAAAATTTCTAAATTCTTACTCATTTTTATCCTCAAATATTGGTATTGTGATTGTAAAAGATGCTCCTTTGAATACCTTTTTATTCACTTCTAATTTTATATTTTTACAAGATATTTCACCGTTTAAATGTTTTTCAATAATCTGTTTGGACATATAAAGACCAATTCCAGTTCCAGCACTTTTATATTTTGTTGTGTAGTAGGGTTCAAATATTTTTGGCAAAATATCATCAGGAACTCCACCTCCATTATCAATAATATTGATAAAAAGAAAATTCTTTTTGCTATTTACTATGATTTTTATGATTCTATCATTTTTATTAACACTGCTTACTAAAGCATCTTTGGAGTTTGATATTATATTTAAAAATATATGAGAAAGTTCATTATAAAAAGTTGTAATTTGCTTATCTTTTTTTACAATTAAATCTATTTTTATATTCTCTTTATTTAAAAAATATTTTGATAATTCAATTGAGTGTTCCACACAATCTTTTATAAAAAAGCTATTTTTTGATCTATTTGGGCTAAAAAAGTTTTTAAAATCATCTAAAGTATTTGACATATTTTGTGCTAAAAGTAGTGCATCTTTTACTTTTTGTTCAACAAACTCAGGTGATAGTTTGTTTACTCTCATTTTTGTTTGAAAACTTTGAATAATCATTGTAATTGAGCCAAGTGGTTGTCTCCATTGGTGAGCAATATTATTTAACATCTCTCCTAAGCTTGCAAATCTTGCTTGTTGAAACATGATAATATCTTTTTTTCTATTTTTAGCAACTTCTAGTTTAATTTTTTGCTCTAAATTGTTATTTAACTCTTTTAGCTCTTTTGTCTTTTTCTCAACAATCTTCTCTTGCAAATAGTACAATTTTCTAAAGTGAAAAGTAATAAATAAAGATAATATAATTGTAAAAAATACAACAAAAAAGATAGAGATAAAAGAGAATATTGTAACCAATTTAAAAATATTATCAGTATCTCTTTTTTCATTTATTGCAAGATTTAAATCATAGTTTACAAGACTTCCTAGATATACAAAAATTGAGTCTATATTAAAATTTATATTTGTAAAATACTCTTTGCTATTTTTTTTATCTAATTTTTCAATTGAGCTAAAAATATCAACCATTTTATTATCAATATTTTCAATATTTAGCTCTTTTATATATTGGTTTTTATAGTGATTTGAATTTATAAAATAGGTTTTTATCTTTGATAATATTGAGTTATTAAAATCTTTATTTAATCTATATTTGTATTCACTCCAATTTTTCTCAATAATCTCTTTAGCTATATTTAATACCTCAATTGTTTGTTCATAGCTTAGACTATTTTTTTCAAATTCATTAAGAGTGTCTTGAATATTAATTTTATATGAATCTTTAATTGTTTGAAGTTTGATTAAGCTTTTTGTTCTTTTATCAAAAAGAGTGTCAAAATCATCTTTTAAAATAAATATTGAGATTTGAGATAAAACTATAATTGAAATCATACCACCAGCAATAATAAAAATTAAGAAGTTTGCCTTATATGAAAACTTTAATGTATCAAAATATTTAAGTAGTTTTTTCATTTTATAATCTCTTGAAATTTACCATTTTTGTATTGATATAAATAGATTTTATTTAAAAGTTGACTATTTTTAAACTCTAGTTTTATCTCATGTAAAATATCTTTTGATGGATTTTTCAAACTATTAATAAAGTTTTTTTTGCTTAAGTTATCTATGTTTTTAACTATAGCATCAACCAAAATTTTTGAAGCTAAAAATGCCTCAAAAGATATAAAACCAAACTCTAAATTGTTTGAATATTTATTCATTATATTTTGATACTCTTGAACAATTTTTAAAGATTTATCATCATAATTTGGAACTATTTGAGAAAAAATTAGATTTTTCGTATTGGTATTTGAAGCTTCTAACTCTTTTACTATAGAGGTTGCATCGCTAAATGAGATGTTACAAAAAATAGTATCTTGAAATATCTTTTCATCTTTTGCTTTTTGAATAAATAGTGAACTAGCTTTTGAAGCTCCAATCATTATTACAACTTCTGGTTTAGAGTTTTTTATCTCATTAAATGCATGATTTATAGATAGAGTATTTCTTTTATAAGTTCCTGTTGATATAAAAGAGATATTTTTATTTTTTAAAACCTCTAAAGTTGATATATATCCCTCTTCTCCATACTCATCATTTTGATAAAAAATTGCTATTTTATTTAATCCTTTTTTATTTACAACATAATCTACTAAGGATTGTATCTCTTGTTTATAAGATGCTCTAAAGTTTACAATATTTGAAAAATCGCTATCTCTTAAAAAACTTGCTCCTGAAAATGGTGCAAAGTATGGAATTTGACTCTCTTTTATAATTGAGATTACTCTACTATTTGTAGGCGTTCCAACTATTCCATAAAAAGCTAAAATATTCTCATTTGATAGTTTGTGTATATTTTCGTAACTTAAATCTGGTTCATATTTATCATCTAAAGCTTTAAAAAATATTTTTCTATTTTCTATTAAGTTATTATCATTTACATATTTAAAATAACTATTTGTAGTTTCAAAAACTGACTCTCCCCAATCTTTTAAAGCTCCACTTTGTGGTATAGAAGATGCAATCAATATATTTTCTTGATTATAAGATTTTTCACTATTAAGAGTATATATTAAAATAAAAATAAGCATTACAAATAAAACTTTTTTAACCATTCATAAGTTTACATTATTTGTGTTTAAAACTCTCAGTCTATTTGTTATAAGATGTTTTATATATTTTATAAATTAAGTTTTATTTAACTTCTTTATATATAGAATATGGTAAAATATTTTTTACTAAAAATTAAGGGCATAGGTTATGCAAGAGTTTATATACTACAATAAAAACGGGTTGGATTTCCCTTTAAGTGAAAAAATCCAAGTAGCTACTAGTTTAGATGATATTAAAGATAAAAGTTTTTTAATATCAAACTCAAAAGATGTGAACTCTGAATTTGTTGCTTCAGAGATAGACTTTTATATAAAAAATTCACAAGATAATTTATCAAAAAAGATTCAAAATGTTTCAAAACTATATGAAATAAATGCTACAAGATTTGACTTTGCTCAGGATATTTCGCATAGTGTAGATGTTTCAAAAGAGGTTTTGTTAATTACAAAAACACAAGAAGAGTATGATTTATTCACATCTCAATTATCAAAAGATGACTTTGAACTTTTTAGAATAGATGAAACAATTTTAAAAACTATTAGTGGAGAGATTGGAAATTTTGAAGTAATAGTAAAAGATAGTCATAAAGATATAACTTTAAGAGTTTCTCAAATTGTTTGGTTTGATGCAAAACCATCTCCAAAAGAGAGAATTGGAGTTTTTGATCCAAACTTAAGTAGCATAAATGAAGTAGTTAAAATATTAAAAGATAATATAAACTCTTTTTCATATAGAAAATTTACAACTTATGATAAAACTATTTGTCAATATGATGGAAGAAGAGAGGTAATTTGTAGTAAGTGTGAAGAAGTTTGCCCAACTGTTGCTATTACAAAAG
>NZ_JBAZAH010000071.1:0-7256 GCF_041672065.1 Aliarcobacter sp.
ACGGTCAACTCTTCTAAAAACATTGAGATAAATATTTCAAATAAAGGTATTTTTGAAGATTTTAAATTTGCAACACTAAGATTTTTAAATGGAGAGTTTTTTAAAGTTTTTAACATTTTTATTAAAATATCTTTTGATTTTTCTGTCGTTGCATTTTTAATTTTTGGCAAAATCTCTATTGTAGTTCCATCTTTTGTCTGTATTACTCCTACATAATTTTGAGCTTGTAAAACTTTTCCAAAACCATTTTTTGTAGTTATTTTTAGATATTGTGCTGTTTTTTCATTTTCTAATACAAATTTTTCTAAAGAGTCAAAAGTCTCTTTTTTTATAAAATTATCTTTTGTATTATCTTTATATTGTAGATACTCAAATTCCTTTAAAATAAACTCTTTTTTCATTTTTACTCTTTAAATTTAGAAAAATCAAACTCTTTTTTTATGTTATAAATAAATTTCTCTTCTTCTAGATATTCACTATCTTTTATTAAATCTTCATCAAAAATATCTGATTTTACTTCTATCTTTTCAACAAAACCATCTCCTAAAACTAATCTCACTTTCTCCCAATCATCATAAAAATACTCTTGTAAGAGTGGAATTATCTTATTTCTAAAGATATTTTCTAGTTCTGCTTTTTTATCTACTTCATTTGCGAAATTTTCCAAACTCATAAAATAAGCATGACCAATAGTGTGATCTCTATCATACAGATACTCTACTCTTTTATTTATAACTTCAAGAAGATTATCTATTTTTATCTCATCAACCACTAAATTTTTAAGCAAACTAGAATTTGGCATCATCTCCTCAAAATGAAATCTTCTTCTAAGTGCCGTATCCATTAAAGCAATACTTCTATCAGCTGTATTCATAGTACCAATTATGTATAAATTTGAAGGAACTCCAAAAAGTTCTTGGCTATACGGAAGTTTTAATCTTATCTCTTCATCTGCACCTATTCTTTTTGATGGTTCAATAAGTGTGATAAGCTCTCCAAATATTTTAGAGATATTTCCTCTGTTTATTTCATCTATTATTAGAATGTAGTTTTTTATATTTTTGTTCTCTTTTTTTGATAAGTTATCATCTAAAACTTCTTTCCAATCAGATAATCCATTTGACATTTTTCCTAAAACAACTGAAGATGATGCACTTAAGCTTTGAAAAATATAATCCTCTTTTAAAATAAAAAATTCATCACTCTCTTTGCTTGTATCAAAAATAGCTTTTTCTAAAAAAATATCTCTAAGTTTGCTATAGTTGTATTTATGAAATGAAGGAACTGCTTCTTTTCTTATCTTTGAGCCTTTTAAAAGTTTATATGTATTGTCATCTTCTTGTAGCAAATCTGCTTGAATATTCAAAGATTTTGCATCTAGTTTAAATCTTTTTTTCAATATACTATTTTTATTATTAGTAATCAAAAATTTTAAAGCTTCCTTTGATAACTTTTTAAAAATTCCATCAACAACATCATAAATCATATCTTCGCCATTTTCATTTCCATCTTTCCCAGCTGGAATTGCTTTAATCCCTTCAACAAACTCTTCATAAGAAAAACTTTGATGAAATGTTATAAACTCTATTTGTCCAGCTTTTTTATATTCTTCAAATTTCTCTTTTAAAGCCACTCTGTTATATTTGTTTTGTTGGTAAAAATCACTATCTATAATCTCAATAGCTCTGTTTATAGTATTAAAAGTTTTCCCAGTTCCTGGACTTCCAAAAAGTATTTGGTTTAGTGCTTGTTTTTGTGTAGATTTTATTATCTTGATGTTTTCTACTTCTAAACTCTTATTTTCTAAAAAATTTATATATTTACTAATTGAAGCGCTAGGAAGTCTACTTTGAGTATTTATATTAAATTGATGTAAATCTCCATTATTCAATAATCTTTGATTAAGTTGTTTCAAATATTCTAAATCTGTGCAATTAAATAAATTTTCATAAATATTTTCATTCATCTCTTCAAGCTTATTTGGAATAAAAATTTTTAATGCATTTGGATAAGAACTTATAGGTGCCTGACTATCAACAACAGTTCGTAACCATTCTCTAAAATTATTTTCTCTTTCTATCTCTTCCATTTTAATCCCTATTTTAATATTTCCAAAATTTTTCCAAACATTCTACCAAAGAGTTTATTATTTTCATAAAATCTCAATTATTATAATAAGCTTAAAAATATTTCGTATTTTAAAAGATATAAATTGATTTCATTTTAAATTGTGTATAACTTCACTATTGATTTTTATGTATAATAAAATTTCATTCATAAAAATAAAAAAGAAATTTCAAAGAAAGGTTGAACACATGATGACTTCTGCAATAGATTTATCTAAATTAACAGCAAAAGATGATTTGACTCCAGTTCTTGGAGGTTATTGGCCAGGGATTCAAATCTACTATCCACCAATAAAATATAATCCACTTGATGGATCTTATGAGAGTATGGAACAAGCTAAGCTTAGACTTCAAAAACATGCTTACAATACAAGAGCTCACACAGTTTTATTTGACTTAGAAGATGGTTGTAGACAAAAAGCTATGAGTAGAGAGCTTTTAATTCAAGAGTTACCAAAATTTCCTCAAAGAGATTTTCAAATAGCTATTAGAATAAATCCATTTAGAACTGAAGAGTATGAAGAGGATTTAAAAATGATTAAACAAATTCATCAATATGTTGATGTAATAGTTTTAGCAAAAGCTGGAGAGGTTTATGGAAGTGCTGAAATTAGAGATTTATCTTCTTGGTTAATCTCTATTGGAAGTAATCTTACAATTCAACCAATTGTTGAGCACCCAAAATCTTTAAGAATTGCTGATAGATTAATGGAGTATTCAACTGTTAAACATATAGTATTTGGAATTCATGACTTTTCAAAAGCAATGGCATACAAAATCACTCCAAAAGGTTGGATTGATGAGCTTGAAACATATTTTGATATGTTAACTTTAGAAGCTAGAATTAAAGGTAAAGGTGTAATTGGTGGAGTTGAAGTAATGCTAACTCCTCACTCACTACCAAGTAGTTGTGTTGAGAAAAAAGATATTAGAAGATGGTTAGATTTACATGGAGATGAAGCTAGTAAATATGTTTATTCACATGCTTTAAGAGAGAGTTCTATGGGATTAACTGGTAAACAAGTAATTACTCCAAACCATATAAATATATGTAAAGTTGCATTTACTCCAAGCCCAAATGAGATTGCAAAAGATATCTCTATTTTAAAAGCTGCTATTGAAGCAGATGCACTTTTAAGTGGAGCTATTAGATATGAAGGTGAGATGCTAGATCCTCCAATGTTTGGTAAATCTTTACAAAACATTTTAAGAGCTTATGCACTAAATAGCCTTTCAAAAGAGGATAAACTATTTGCACTTTCTGTGTTAAATAGAATGCCTTTAAATACATTTAAAGAAAATTGGCCATATGGTCAACTGTAATTCAAGGAGATTAAAATGAGTCAAACAGTTAAAATAGATATACCTGAATTTTTAAATATTGGTGTTGCTTGTACTTCAGCATGGTTGGGAAGTGCAAAAGAGAATAATGTTGCGATGATAATTGAAGATGATAAACTTGGAACTGATGAAGTTACTTATAAAGATTTAAGTGTAAAATCGGATCAAGTAGCAAACTTCTTTACTCAAAATATTGGATTAAAACCAAGAGATAGAGTTCTAGTTTGTCTTAAAAACTCTTTAGCATATCCAATATCTTTTTTTGGTGTTATGAAAGGTGGAATGATTGCAGTACCAACTTCAACTTTGTTAAGTGGTAGTGAAGTTAAATATTTAGCTGAAGATTCTCAAGCTAAAGCTATAGTTTTATCAGCTTCTATGTATGAAAATTTAGTACCTTATTTAGAAAATCTTGACAACTTAAAAACAATAGTTGTTGCTGGAGTCGATAGTGTTGATGATTTCAAAAAACCAAAAGATATAAATGTTTATGCATTAAGTAAAATTTTTCAAGAGTGTGATACAACAGCAAATCACTATAACTCAAGATCAGGAGAACCTGCATATTTAGTTTATACATCTGGAACAACTGGTTATCCAAAAGGAGTACTTCACTCTCACAGATCACTTGTTGGAAGAAAACCAGCAACTGATTATTGGTTTGATTTTAAAGAGAATGATAGAATAATGCACTCTGGAAAATTTAACTGGACTTATGTTTTAGGTTCTGCACTTATGGACCCACTATACAATGGTCATACAGTTATAGCTTATGAGGGTGCAAATGATGCATCAACATGGATTAATCTAATCAAAAAACATAACTGTACAATTTTTATTGGTGTTCCAACAATTTATAGACAAATTATTCAAAAAACAGATTTCAAACTTGATGATTGCCCAAGCTTAAGATACTGCATGAGTGCTGGAGAGCATTTAAGTGATGAGATGTTAGGACTTTGGAGAGAAAGATTCAAACAAGATATTTATGAGGCAATTGGTATGAGTGAGTGTTCATACTATATTTCACACTCAAAATATAATCCAATAAGACCAGGAAGTGCAGGATTCCCTCAACCAGGACATATTGTAAAACTTCTAAATCCTGAAACTTTAGAAGAAGTTGGAGTTGAAGAAGAGGGAATGATTTGTATAGGTGAAGACGATCCAGGATTATTCTTAGAGTATTGGCAATTAGAAGAAGAGACTCAAAAAGCTAAACATGATGGATACTTCTTCACAGGAGATTATGCTAGAAAAGATAAAGATGGATATATTTGGTTCATTGGAAGAAAAGATGACATTATCAATACTTTTGGATTTAGAGTAAGTCCACATGAGATTGAAAGAGTTGTAAAAACTCATCCAGATGTTGCAGATTGTGTTGCTTTTGGTCTAGATATTGAAAAAGATAAAACTATCGTAGCAATCATTGTTATTGGTCATACTACTTTAACTAAAGAACAAGAAGAAGAAATTTTAAAATTCTCTCAAGCAAATTTAGCTAAATATAAAGCACCAAAAAGAATCTATACAATGACTGACTATCCAAGAACAAAAAATGGAAAAGTTTTAAGAAAACAATTAGTAAAAGATTTAAATGAGCTTGAAAGAGCAAAATCAAAAGGTGAAGAGGTAGTTGAATATAAAGCTAGAAGATCAATGCTACTAGTACCTTCATACAACAAACACAATGTAGAAAAAGCAAAAACTGTTTTAGCAGATTCTGTTATTTTTGATTTTGAAGCTATTTTAGCTGAACAAAGAGAAGTTGGAAGATCTGTTGTAAAAGAGGTTTATAAAGAGCAAGGTCCTAAATTTGGAGATAGTGAAAGAGTTATTAGAGTAAACAATCTTGGAAGTGAAGATTTAAAAAAAGATTTAGCTTTGGCAAAAGAGATTGAACTTGATGCAATACTATTTTCAAAAATTGATACAAAAGAGGATGTTTTAGAGGCTGTTAAATTAATTGAAGAGGTAAATCCAAATTTAACTCTTATGATTATGATAGAAACTCCACTTGCAGTGTTAAATATTCATGAAATTTGTGCAGCTAGTCCTAAAGTTGAAGTTGTTGTTGTTGGTTCAAATAAACTAGCAAATAGACTTCAAATAGATATAAAAAGAGGTTCAAAAGCTATTGTTACATATTTAACTCAAATAGCACTTGCAGCAAAAGCTTATGGGAAAATAGTAATAGATGGACCTCATTTTGATGTTATGGATGAGTTTGCTTGTGAAGATTCAACAAAAGATGCATTTAATCTAGGATTTGATGGTAAATCTCTTGTACATCCAGTTCAAATTGAGTATATAAATGATATATTCACTCCAAAACAAAGCGAAGTTGCAGATTATGAAGAGATGATTAAAAAGTATGAAGAGGCAAATAAACAAGGTAAAGAGGTAATCTTACATAACAATAGATTAGTTGACTCTTCAAAAATAACTTGGGCTAGAAAAATGATTAAGCTTTATGAAACATATAAAGCTTTAGGTCAAAATCTATTTGGAAAATAAGGAGATAAATTTGTCAAAAATTAGTAACAAAATAAACTTTGGTAACTATTTTGAAGATTTCAGCATTGGTCAAAAAATCATTCATCCACTTCCTAGAACTATAAGTGAGGGTGATGTATCTTTATACATCGCTTTTACAGGTTCTAGATTTGCGCTACACTCTTCTGATGTAGTTGCACAAGAGATGGGTTATTCAAAAAGACCTATTGATGATATTTTAATGTTTCATTTGACATTTGGAAAATCTGTTCAAGATATATCTTTAAATGCAATCGCAAATTTAGGTTATGCTGAGATATCTTTTCCAAATCCAGTTTACATTGGTGATACAGTTAGTATGACTTCAACTGTAATTGGATTAAAAGAGAACTCAAATGGTAAAAGTGGAGTTGTATATGTTCACTCTATTGGAGTAAATCAAAATGGAAATGAAGTTTTAAACTTCAAAAGATGGGTTATGGTTCATAAAAAAGATCATAGCACAACAAGTGGAATAAATGAAGTTCCAACTTTCCAAAAAGCAACACCAATTTTAGACACTATTAATATTCCAACTATAAAATGTGTTGATGTTAGTGCTAGTGGAGGAGTTTACTTCTTCGAAGATTATGAAGTTGGTGAGAGACTTAATCATCCAGAGGGAATTACAATAGATAATAGTGATCATACACTTGCAACAAAGTTATATCAAAACAATGCAAAAGTACATTTCAACGACCATATGATGAAAAGTACACCTATGGGTCAAAGACTTATGTATGGTGGAATTGTTATTTCAATGGCAAGAGCAATATCATTTAATGGGCTACAAAATGCCCAATGGGTATATGCAATAAATAGTGGAAGCCACTGTAATCCAACATATGCAACAGATACAATCTATGCTTATAGTGAGGTTTTGGAAAAAATTGATCATAAAAGAGAGGATATTGGACTTTTAAGATTAAGAACAATTGCTCTTAAAAATCAAAATCCAAAAGAGATTGAAAATGCCAAAGGTGAAGATGGAAAATATCTTCCAAATGTAGTTTTAGATTTGGATTACACAGTTGTAATCCCGAAAAAAGTTACTAAGAAATAGGTTAGTGAGAAAAGAAGCGACTCGTCGCTTCCTTTAGGATTTTGCTACTTTTAGCAATTTTTTATAAATTGCGTTAAAAAGTAGTCATTCAATGTAAGGTTCCCTTAAAATTTTTGGGAACCAAATTTTAAGGAGAATATTATGACACACCCAAAAGAAGCTTTATTTGAATCTGGTAAATCTTTACC
>NZ_JBAZAH010000072.1:0-7175 GCF_041672065.1 Aliarcobacter sp.
TAGAGTTTGTTTAAGAAAAATGGCTAACGAAGGTTTATTACCTGGTGTTAGAAAAGCTAGTTGGTAGGAGAAAAAAGCTATGATGAATGATTTAATCGCAGATGCTTTAACTAGAATTAGAAATGCTTCTATGAGAAGATTAGAAGTTACAACACTATTACACTCTAACACAGTTGCTGGTGTAGTAAATGTACTTTTACAAAAAGAGTATATTTCTGGTTTTAAAGTTATTGATGGACAAAATAATAAAAAAACAATTCAAGTTGAATTAAAATATGATGATAAAGAGAAATCAGCAATTAACGAAATTGTAAGAGTTTCAAAACCAGGAAGAAGAGTTTATAAACCAGCTTCAGAAATTAAAAATTTCAAAAACGGATACGGTACTATTATCCTTTCAACAAACAAAGGTATCATTGCTAACGATGAAGCATATGCTGCTAATGTTGGTGGTGAAGTACTTTGTACTGTTTGGTAGGAGGGTGTAATGTCTAGAATTGGTAAAAAACCTATCGCAATTCCTGCTGGAATTGAAGTAACAATAGATGGAACACTTATTAGTGTTAAAAAAGGAAACAATGTTTCAACAGTTGAAACTCATGGAAGAGTTTATGCAAAAATTGAAGATAATCAAGTAGTTCTTTCAAAAGTTGGTGAGACAAAAGAATCAGCAGCTTTCTGGGGAACTTATAGAGCATTAACTGCAAATGCAATTAATGGTCTTCATGAAGGATTTACTAAAACTTTAGAAATCAATGGAGTTGGATATAAAGCAGCTGTAAAAGGTAATGTTTTAGAGTTAATTTTAGGTTATTCTCATCCAATTAATTTTGAAATTGCTAAAGGTTTAGATATCTCTGTTGAGAAAAATATCATTACTGTTAAAGGTGCAGATAAACAACAAGTTGGTCAAGCTGCTGCAATTATTAGAGGCTTTAGAAAACCAGAACCATACAAAGGTAAAGGTGTTAAGTATACTGATGAAAGAATCATCAGAAAAGCTGGAAAAACGGCTAAGAAGTAAGGTGTAACTATGAGTAGAGAAAAAGATTTAGCAAAAAAAATTGCTTTAAGAATTAAAAGAAAAAAGAGAGTTAGAGCTACTATTTCTGGTACAGCAGATAAACCAAGAGTATCGATTTTTAAATCTAACAAATACATTAGTGCACAAGCTATAAATGATGTTGAAGGTAGAACTTTAGCAGCAATTAGCTCTCAAGCTATGGGTTTAAGTGGAAATAAAGAGAATGCTTCTAAAGTTGCAGCTGAGTTTGCTTCTAAATTAAAAGCAGCTGGTATAGAAGCTGTTGTTTATGATAGAAACGGGTATCTTTATCATGGTGTTGTTGCAGCATTTGCTGACGCATTAAGAGAAAATGGTATTAAATTATAAGGATTAATGATGGCAGTAAATAGAGAAGAATTTCAAGAAGCAATCGTTAAAATCGGAAGAGTAACAAAAGTTGTAAAAGGTGGAAGAAGATTCAGATTTACAGCTTTAGTTGTTGTTGGAGATAAAAACGGTACAGTTGGGTTTGGAACAGGAAAAGCAAAAGAGGTTCCAGATGCAATTAAAAAAGCTTTAGATGATGCATTTAAAAGCTTAGTTACGGTTTCTATTAAAGGAACTACAATAGCACATGATATTGAACACAAGTATAATGCAAGTAAAATATTATTAAGACCAGCTTCTGAGGGAACTGGGTTAATCGCTGGAGGAGCTGCAAGACCTGTTCTTGAGCTTGCTGGATTAAAAGATATTATTGCAAAATCTTTAGGTTCAAATAATCCAAATAACCTTGTACAAGCTACTGTTGAAGCATTATCAAGAATAAAAGGATAAGAATATGTTATTAGAAAATTTAAAACCTGCTTGTGGTAGCACAAAAGCGGCTAAAAGAAAAGGTAGAGGACAAGGAAGCGGTAACGGTAAAACTGCTGGTAAAGGTAACAAAGGTCAAAAAGCTAGATCTGGTTACAATGTAAAAAGAGGTTTTGAAGGTGGTCAACAACCACTTTCAAGAAGACTTCCAAAAGTAGGATTTACTTCAAGAGTAGTTAAACCTTATTCATTAAATGTAGATAAAATAACTGCAGTTGCTGAATTACCAGAGATTACACTTGAAACTATTAAAAGTGTATATAAATTATCAAGAACTGTTGAAAAAGTAAAACTTATTGGTTCAACAGCTAAAAATTTAAGTGCAAAAATAAAAGACGAAAACGTTACAACTACTGGAAATTAATTATGAGTAAAGATCTAGTAAATAAGATTCTTATTACATTAGGCTTTATTTTTCTTTACAGATTACTGGCATACGTGCCAGTACCTGGAGTTAATATTGATGTAGTTAAAGAGTTCTTTGATTCAAATGCAGATAATGCATTAGGATTAGTTAATATGTTTAGTGGTAATGCAGTTGAGAGATTGAGTATTATTTCACTAGGAATTATGCCTTACATTACAGCTTCTATTATTATGGAGCTTCTAGCAGCAACTTTCCCATCGCTTGGAAAACTTAAAAAAGAGCGAGATGGAATGCAAAAATATATGCAAATCATTAGATATACAACTATTGTTATTACTTTAATACAATCAATTGGAGTATCAATTGGATTAAACTCTTTAACTGGTCAAAACGGTCAAACAGCAATATCTATTGATATGAATACATTTATAGCAGTTTCAGCTATTTCAATGTTAACTGGAACAATGCTTCTAATGTGGATTGGAGAGCAAATAACTCAAAGAGGTATTGGAAATGGTATATCACTGATTATCTTTGCAGGTATAGTTTCTGCAATTCCAAGTGCTATTGGTGGAACAGTTGAGTTAGTAAACAACGGTCAAATGAGTATTTTAACTGTTATTGGTATTTTACTTGTAATACTAGCTACTGTTGGAGCTATTATTTATGTTGAACTAGGAGAGAGAAGAGTTCCTGTTTCATACTCAAGAAAAGTAGTTATGCAAAATCAGAATAAAAGAATAATGAACTATATTCCAATTAAAGTAAATTTAAGTGGAGTTATTCCAGCAATTTTTGCAAGTGCGATTTTAATGTTTCCAGCAACTGTATTACAGGGTTCACAAAATCCTTATTTAGTGACAATTGCTGATTATTTAAATCCTAGTTCTTATACTTTTAACCTATTTATGTTTTTATTTGTAGTTTTCTTTGCATTCTTTTATGCATCAATTACATTTAATGCAAAAGATATTAGTGAAAATTTAAAAAGACAAGGTGGATTCATTCCTGGAATTAGACCAGGAGAGGGAACAGCTGGTTATTTAAATGATGTAGCTGGTAGATTAACATTTTGGGGAGCTATTTATCTTGGATTAATTTCAACACTTCCTTGGTTAGTTGTAAAAGCTATGGGAGTACCATTTTATTTTGGTGGTGTTTCAGTTTTAATCGTAGTTCAAGTTGCTATTGATACTATGAGAAAAATAGAGGCTCAACAATACTCAAATAAATATCAAACTCTAAGTGCGGTTGGACTATAAAAATGTCTATCGCTCTTAGAAAACCAAATGAGATTGAAAAACTTTATATTGCAAATCAAGCAGTTGCTAAAACATTAAAATATCTTGAAGAGAATGTAAAAGCAGGTATGACTTTAAAAGAGGTTGATGCTATGGGTGAAAAAGTAATTAAAAGCCTAGGAGCAAGAGCTGCTTTTAAAGGACTTTATGGATTCCCAAATGCAGTTTGCACTTCATTAAATGAGGTTATAATTCATGGAATTCCATCTGATACTGTTTTAAAAGAGGGAGATATTTTAGGTCTTGATATTGGAACAGAAGTTGATGGTTGGTATGGTGATAGTGCAATTACTATGCCAATTGGAAAGATTTCAAAAGAAGATGAGAAATTAATTGCTTGTGCTAAAGATGCTTTATATTATGCAATTGAAATTATTGAAGAGGGCATGAGATTTAAAGAACTATCAAAAGCAATAGAAGATTTTATAGTTGCTAGAGGATTTGTTCCATTGATTCGATTTTGTGGACACGGAATTGGAAGAAAACCACATGAAGATCCTGAAATTCCTAATTACTTGGAACACGGAAATGCAAAATCTGGACCAAAAATAAAAAATGGTATGGTTTTTTGTATTGAACCTATGATTTGTCAGAAAGATAGAAATCCAGTTATTTTAGATAATGGTTGGGATGTTGTATCTGCTGATGGTTTAAGAGGTAGCCATTATGAGCATACAGTTGCTGTTGTTGATGGACGAGCAGTTATTTTAAGTAAGATAGAAGATTAAAGGAAAAATGTGGCAAAAGATGATGTAATCGTAATTGATGGAAAAGTTATAGAGGCTTTACCAAATGCAATGTTTAGAGTACAGTTAGATAATGGACATATAGTTTTGTGTCATATCTCAGGAAAGATGAGAATGCACTATATAAAAATATTACCAAATGATACTGTAACAGTAGAAATTACGCCTTATTCACTTGATAAAGGCAGAATAGTACATAGAAAAAAATAGTTAAATGAAGCTTTAATGCTTCATTTAATACTTCAATCAACACTAAAGTAAATTTTTAGTAAAATCCCATATGACAAAAACAAAAAAAGCAGAAATTTTAAGATATTTACACAGTTTAAAACTTTTTGGGTTTAATTATGCTCAGGATATAGTTTTACAAAAGAGTTCATCTTGTGATTCTACTCTTCCTTCTGATATTAATGAGCTTAAAGCAAGAGTTGAGAATTGTCATTTATGTGAACTTTCAAAAAGTAGAAAAAATCCTCTTTTTTCGTATGGAAATTTAAATAGTAAAATAGTTTTTATTTGTGATGAACCAACAAAAAGTGAAGATGAGCTAGGTTCATTTTATTCAGGTGTTAGTGGTGATATGTTACTTAATATGATAGAAAAAGTTTTAAAACTAAAAAAAGAGGATGTCTATATTACTACATTGGTAAAATGTAGAGGAAGAAGTGAGGCTACTATTGAAAATTTTGATAGTTGTAGTTGTTATTTATTTAGGCAATTAGATATTGTAAAACCAAAAATTATTGTTGCTTTTGGAGAGAGAGTTTTTAGTTATTTATTAAAAGATGGTGAAAATTTTTCTCAAAAAAGAGGAGAAATTTTAAATTTTAATAAATCTTTATTCATAGGAACTTATTCAACAACTTTTTTATTAAAGAATCCATCTTCTAAAAAAGAGGCATTTGAAGATTTATTAAAAATTAAAAAATTATATGAGGAGATAAATTGAAGTATTTAATTAATATTTTATTTGTAGCATTTTTATTTGTAGGGTGTTATCAAAAACAAGTTGTAGATTTAAAAACAGAAGATACTCCAATAGAGATTAAAGATTCAAATATTGAGATAATTAAACCAATTGATTCAATAATACAAGAGGAGATAATTGATCCTTTTGAAAAAAAAGATAGCTCTTATTACTTTAATCCAAAAAATAACAAAATAAATGTAGCACTTATCTATCCATCACAATTAGTTGGCAGATATGCTAAGAGTTCTATAAATACTATTTTGGGATATCTAAATTTTATAGATGAAAAATATAATCTTATAGCTATAGATACTCTTGATGAGAGTTTAGAAAATATGCAAAGAGTTATGGATGAGCTAGAAGATTTAGAGATTAAAAATGTAGTAGCTCTATTTACACCTGAGAGTGTAAATAATTTAAAAGAGATTAAAATTGATAAGTTTAAAATATATTTTCCTTTAATTGAGAAAAAAGAGTATGTTTTAGGTGATGAAAATTTAGTTTTAAGTGAAAATACTGTTTTTGGTGCAATATCTTATAGTGAACAGTTGAAAAAGCTAAGTCAATATAGTGATTCAGATAATGTACTTTTTTATCTAGATACTTATTTAGGAAATAAATTAAAACATAGTTATGATGAGTTAAATATAACTACATCTATTCAAAAAGATATAAAAAGAACAGATACAAACTTTAAAAATATTGTAAAAGATGATAGATTAAATGATAGTTTCATATTTTTAAACTTGGATATTGTAAAGAGCTCTTTAATACTCTCTCAACTTAGAGCAAATGAGATAGATCCAAAAATTATATTTGCAACGCAAGTTTTATATGATCCAATTTTAATGACTCTAACTCAAGATAAAGATAGAGAGAGACTTTTAATAGCAAACTCTATAGATAGAGTTTCAAGTGAGTTAAAAGATAATATTTCAAATTTTGGTGGAAATATTAGTTATGAGTGGGTAGATTATTCAACATTAGTTGGAGTAAACTATTTACTTAAAGGTAATAATGAAATTGTTTCAACAAAAGTTGAAAATAATCAAGCTATATATATTCCAAAATTGTATATTAGTACAGCTTTTGGATTTGTAGAAATTAAGTAGGTTTTAGATAAAATCGCCAATTATTTAGGAAAAAGGATTAATTTTGAGAACACATTATTGTAGTAGTGTAAGAGAAAATTTAATAGGAGAAAAAGTAACAGTAGCTGGATGGGTTAATAGCAGACGAGACCACGGTGGGATTATTTTTATAGATTTAAGAGATAAAAGTGGTTTAGTTCAACTTGTTGCAGATCCACAAGATTGTAAAGATGCCTTAGCTGTTGCTGAAACTGTAAGAGATGAGTATGTTTTAATTGCAACTGGAACTGTGCGAGCTAGAGGTGAAGGGTTAGAAAATCCAAACTTAGAGACTGGAAAAATAGAGATTATTTTAGAGAATCTTATTATTGAAAATAGAAGCAAAGCTATGCCTTTTGATATAAATGATGAGAAAGTAAATGATGAGATAAAACTAAGAAATAGATTTTTAGAGCTTAGAAGTAAAAAATCTTTTGATATTTTTCAACTAAGAAGTAAAGCTACTATTCAAGCTAGAAATACACTTGATGAGTTAGGATTTTTAGATGTTGAAACTCCAATTCTTACAAAATCAACTCCAGAAGGTGCAAGAGATTATTTAGTTCCATCAAGAGTTCATGCAGGTGAGTTTTATGCACTTCCTCAATCTCCACAGTTGTTTAAACAATTACTAATGGTTGCTGGATTTGATAGATATTTTCAAATTGCAAAATGTTTTAGAGATGAAGATTTAAGAGCAGATAGACAACCTGAGTTTACTCAAATAGATGTTGAGATGAGTTTTTGTACTCAAGAGGATGTTATAGCTGTTGCTGAGA
>NZ_JBAZAH010000073.1:0-7141 GCF_041672065.1 Aliarcobacter sp.
TATGGAAAATAAAAGTTTTCTAAGTGAATATAAAGCTTACTTAATAGTAGGCTTTTTGTTCATGCTTTTAACATATTGGTACTTTTGGTTAGCAACAATTGCTGATATAAACTATGTTTACCAATTTTTAATGCAGATGTTAAAAGGAAATTTTACTGGACAAATTGTACCTTTTGATAGTTTAACACAGTATCAACAGATGGAAGTGGGTCTTTTTGGACCTAGATATGATGCAATTGCGCCTGAAGTTATAAGAGCATTTGAAGAGAGACAACATCTTCTTCCTTGGGTTTTCTTTGTTGAATTTTGTCTATTTACAATAATGTTTATTGTTGCAAAAGGTAGAAAACAAGCTAAAATTACAAGAGAAAATGAGAAAGTTCAAGTTTATTCACTTTTTCAAAGAGTTGTTCTTTTATTAAATATTGTAATTATGATTTATCTGTTTATAACTGGTTTTTCAATAACATTTGGAAACTGGACAGGTGGAGGATATATTCCTAGACTTATGAGAGCTACACATGAAGTTGTTGGTGTTGCTTGGATTCCAGTTTGGTTAATTGTTACAGTTATTGCATTTAAAGATCATAAATACTTTGTAAGACCTAGTTCTAAAATATGGCATAAATTCTTTTTAAGAGGAAAATATGAACATATGAATAGAATCAACTACTATATGTATGTTGCATTTGGTTTTTTACTTGTATTAAGTGGTTTTACAATATGGTATATGTTTCCAGATGCAGCAACGCATGCACAAACAATACAGATAAAAAGATTTATTCTATTTTTCCATTTTATGGGTAGTGCAATTATCTCTTTCTTTACATTTGAAACAGTGTATTCATACTTTGTTTCAGTAAAAGGTTATATTCCAGGTGTGATAACTGGGAAATTGCCAATTGAGTACTTAGAGCAACTAAGACCAGATGTATTAGAAGAAGATAAAGATTTATTAAAAAGATAGAAAAAGCTTTAGGGCTTTTTCTATTTAAAAAAAGATTTTAAATATGCAAAATTTGCATATTAAGGAAAACTATGGATAATAGCAAATATTTAAAAACCGTAATTATTGACAAACTTATAGAAAATGAAGCCAATATGGTTGAAGACGTGACAATTGAAGAAGCACGTCTAAACCTTTATTTAAATGGAGAAAAAGCTATATCTATGATGACAATCCCAAAAGACCAAGATGCCCATGCAATTGGTTTTTTAATGAGTGAGAATGTAATCTCTTCTATTGCTGACATAGAAGAGCTTACAGTTAGTGCTGATGGATTAAGAGTAGATGTAAAAGCAAAAATAGATGAAAACTCACTACAAAATTTATATAAAGAGAAGACTTTAGTAAGTGGTTGTGGTGGAGGAGTTACTGGAAATATTGAAGGAAGTTTAGAAATCCCATTTAATCAAACTGCTTTTAAAATAAAACCAGAAACTATTTATACTGAAGTTAAAAAGTTTTATCAAGAGAGTGAACTTTATAACTTAACAGGTTGTGTTCATAAAGCTATGATTTATTTGCTTGATGGAACAACTGTAACAGCTGAGGATATTGGAAGACACAACGCTATTGATAAAGCAATTGGAAAGTGTAAACTGCAAGGTCTTGATACAACAAAATCAATTTTGTTTGTAAGTGGAAGATTAAGTTCAGAGATGGTTACAAAAGCTGTGATGCACAAAATTCCAATAGTTGTATCAAGAACAGCACCAACTTATTTGGGTGTTCAAACAGCACATAAACATGGTCTTACACTTATTGGATTTGCAAGAGGTAAAAAGATGAATCTTTATACTCATAGTGGAAGAATTGATGTCTAGTATTGATGATAAATTAGATTTTAATTTGAGTGATGAGCAAAAAAGAATAGTTTTTGAAAATCTTGATGAGAATAAAAAACTATCTTGTTTAAAGGCATTTAAAGTAGCTAAAAAAATCAAAGTTGAAGCTAAAGATATGAGTGCGATTACAAAATCTTTAGGCATTAAAATAACAGATTGTGAGCTTGGAGTATTTGGCTCTTTAGATTTCTTAGCTAAAGATGAAGAGATTTATAATAGATTAAAAAATAGTTATAAAGAGCAAAGAATTCCTTGTATAGATTTGTGGCAAGAAGCAAAAAACTCATCTTTAAAAATAGTTGGATCAACTGTTAAAAACTCTGATATTGAAGTAAGTTATTGCCAACTAGGATGTTTTAGAGAAAAAAAAGGGCTTAAAAGTGGAAATCAAAGTTAAAATTTGGATTGAAGATAATAAGCAAAATCTTATTTTTGGAAGTGGAAAAACAGAGATTTTAAAAGAGATTGAAAAAACAGGTTCAATTAGTGATGCTTCAAAAAATTTAAATATGAACTATAAAAAAACTTGGAGTCATATAAAAATCCTTGAAGAGTTTATTGAAGATAGTTTAGTTGTTACAAAAAAAGGAAGAGCTATTGATAGTGGTTCACAACTAACTACTAAAGCAAAAGAGCTAATAGAGCTTTATGAAGTTTTAGAAAAAGATATAAAAGAGTACTCAAAAAAGAGATTTAATGAACTTTTTTTAAGTGAAAACTTAATAAAAATAAAGGATAAATAAAGTGTATAAACTAAACTTTTTACAGTATAAAAATATGCAAAACTTGCATATTAAAGATGGTTTATCTTTGAATATTTTATCAAATAATGAAGATTATATTAGTTTAGAAGATAGTTTAAAAAAAGATTTTGCATTTGAAAGTTTAAACTACTTCTCTTTTTGTAAGATTGGCTTTTTATCTTTATTACTTCAATTAAATAAACAAGGGAAAATTGCAGTAAGTCTTGGAGAAACTCAAAGTTTAATTGATGCTTGCGAAATTTTTTGCTCTCTTGGATTTGATATTTTATATTTAGATTTAAATAAAGATGGAAGTGTTAATTTAGATAAATTAAAAGATCAAAAAATAGATTTTTTATTTCTGTCATCATATACAGTTGATACTTTTTATAAAAATAGTTTAGAAAATGTAAAAAAACTAACAGATGCAAAAATTATCTCAAATGCAAGTGCCTCTTTTGATAAAAATAGTGATGTTATATATTTTGATTCATATAAACTAACTGGTTTTTCAACAAAATCAATAATACTTTTTAATCAAAATTTATTTGAAGAACAAGCTATTTTTGAAAAAGATGGAATTTCATTAAATAATATTTTTCAATCTTTGAAAAATCAAAAATTTGAAAATAGTATGAAAGAGATTTTTAAAGAAAAATTAGAAAATAGTTTAAAAGATAATATTTATTATTTTATCGACAATAAAAATAACTTAGAATATACACTTCATTTTGCTCTTAAAGGTATAAAAGCAAGAGAGTTAATAAGAACTTTAGCTTTAGATGAAATTTTAATTTCAAATGGAGAAGGGTGTAGTTTAGGTTTATCAAAACCTTCAAGAGTTATTCAAGCTATGGGTTATGATGAACTTACTAGCAGAAATGCAATAACACTTAGTTTTGAAAAAAGCTATTCAATTAGTGAAATAGATAAAATTGTTAATCTTATTTCAAAAAGATATTTACAGATAAAAGTATTAAATAAAGGATAAAAATGTTTGAAAAATTAAACTATTTAGATTTTAATGAAGCAATTAAAAAGAGTTTTGAATTGACAAATACTACTTTAAGTAGTGAATTTGTTTCTATAAATTTTGCCATAAATAGAGTTGTAAGTGAAGATATTTTATGTGTAAAAAATCTTCCAGCTTTTGATAACTCTGCTATGGATGGATTTGCTTTTAAAGCAAGTGATGCAGGACAAGCTTTAAAAATAAAAAGAGCTATTTTTGCTGGTGATAAAGATAAAAGTAGTGATGAGTTACTTGAAAAAAATGAGTGTTACAAAATAATGACAGGTGCGAAGGTGCCAAAAGATGCTGATACTATTATTGCTATTGAAAACTGTTTAGATGTTACAGAAGATAGTGTAACTATACCTGCTGATATTAAAAAAGGTTCAAACTTAAGATTAGAAGCTGAAGAGTTAAAAAAAGGGGATATTTTAATTAAAAAAGGGGAAAAAATAAACTCTTCACATATTGCTTTACTTGCAAGCCAAGGAGTAGTTATGGTTGAAGTTTATAAGCAAATTTCAATTGCTGTTTTATCAACTGGGAATGAACTTAAAGAGCCATGGCAAAAAGCTTCAAATGAAGAGATATATAACTGCAACTCATTTGCAATTATTGCTCAACTAAACGAAAAAGGTTTTAATGCAACTTATTGTGGAGTTATTCCAGATAATTTAGAAAAATCAATAAATTTCATAAATAGTTTAAAAAAATATGATGTAATTATTACAAGTGGAGGTATCTCTATGGGAGATGCTGATTTTATGGCAGAAGCTTTTTTAAAAAATGGATTAGAAGTAGCTTTTCATGGTGTAAATGTAAAACCAGGTCGTCCTATAATGATGGGGAAAATGGATTCTTCTTTGGTAATTTGTCTTCCTGGAAATCCACTAACAGCAATGGTAAATATAAATCTATTTGTAATTCCAATGTTAAAAAAACTTCAAGGTGAAAATGCTTTTTATCACGGTTATATAAAAGCTATAAACCAAAGTAGTTTTAAAACAAAAAAAGGGAGGGTAAATCTAGTTTTAGGAAGAGTTCAAAATGGTAATTTTTATGTTACAGATGAGAATAAGTATGGTGCTGGAATGATTACAGCTTTATATAAGAGTAATTCAATTTTGGTAACAAATGCTTCTACTTCAAATATAGAATCAACTCAAGAGATAAAAATTCTTGATTTAAATGGTATTTATTTTGAAGAGAGAACAGATATTTTAAATTAAAAATTAGGAGAAAAATATGAAAAAATTGTTAGCAGGTTTAGGTTTTAGCGTAGTAATAGCTAGTGGATTATTTGCAAATAGTTTAATGATGGCAACAACAACAAGTACTGAAGATACAGGATTATTGGATAGTTTAGCCCCAAAATTTAAGCAAGATACAGGAATAGAGTTAAAATGGGTATCAACAGGAACAGGTAAAGCCTTAAAAATGGGTGAAAATTGTGACGTTGATGTTCTTTTGGTTCATGCTCCAGAAGCTGAGAAAAAGTTTGTAGAAGCTGGTTTTGGTAAAGATAGAAAAGAGGTTATGTATAATGACTTTGTTATTGTTGGTTCAAAAAAAGATCCAGCTAAAGTTGAAGGAAAAACTACTCAAGAAGCATTTAAAACAATTAAAGAGAAACAAGCAAACTTTATTAGTAGAGGTGATAAATCAGGAACTCATCAAAAAGAGCTAGCGATGTGGAGAAATGTTAGTGATGTAACACCTGAAAAAGATAAGTGGTATATTCAATCTGGTCAAGGAATGATTATTACACTAAATATGGCTGCTGAAAAAGAAGGGTATACATTAACAGATAGAGGAACTTGGATTAAGTATGAGTCACAAAAAGGTGATTCAAATACAATGAAAATTGTTGTAGAGAATGATAATTCACTATTTAATCAATATAGTGTTATTCCTGTAAATAAAGATAAATGTCCAAAAGCTCAAGATGAATTAGCAAAAAAATTCTCTGATTGGCTAGTTAGTGCTGATACACAAAAGTTTATAGGAGATTTTAAACTTTTGAATAAACCACTATTCATACCAAATGCAAAATAATACAAATAGGAAATAGTAAGTAAATATGAGTTTATTAGTAGATGGTTTTAAAGAGGCTATTGAGCTTTTAATTAGTGGAAATGATAGTGTATATTCTGCAATAATTGTTACTATTACAGTTTCTTCTTGGTCAATATTAATTAGTCTAATACTAGGACTTCCTTTGGGATTTTTACTAGGTTATTATCAATTTAAAGGAAAAACGGTAATAAAAACTATTGTAGATACATTTTTGGCATTTCCTACAGTTGTAATAGGACTTCTTGTATATACAACTCTATCACAAGCAGGAGCTTTTGGAGAGTATAATCTACTATTTACTCAAAAAGCGATAATTATAGGGCAGATTTTTTTAGGTTTACCTATAATTATTGCATTAACAGCTGCTCAAGTTGAATCAACAGATAAAAGATTATATCTATCTTTAAAAGGTTTGGGTGCAAAACCATATCAAATTTTATTAACAACTTTAGTTGAAGCTAGATTTGGTCTAATGACAGCAGCAATGACAGCTTATGGAAGAATTATCACTGAAATTGGAATTTCTATGATGGTTGGTGGAAATATAAAATATCATACAAGAACAATTACAACTGCAATTTCACTAGAAACTGGAAAAGGTGAATTTGAAACAGGTATCGCTTTAGGTTTAGTACTTTTTATAGTTGCACTTATGGTTAATATAGCATTATCAATGCTAAAAAGGAGATGGACTCAATGAGTATTTTATATGAATTAAAAAATATTGAGTATTTTTTCGATGAAAAAAGAGTTTTAAGTATTGATAATCTTATATTAGAAGAGAATAAAATTATTGGTTTTTTTGGACCAAATGGTAGTGGAAAATCTACACTTTTTTCTATTTTATCTTTTATTTCTAAACCACAAAATGGTGAAATCATAATAGATGAAAATATTAAAAAAAGTGTTGTTATGCTTCCTCAAAATCCATATTTATTAAAACGAACAGTATTTGAAAATATTGCTTATGGTTTAAAAATAAGAGGAGAGAGTATAGATTTAAAAAGTAAAGTTGAAGAGGCTCTCTCTTTAGTTGGTCTTGATAAAAATTTTTCAAATAGAAAATGGAATCAACTCTCAGGTGGTGAAGCTCAAAGAGTTGCTTTGGCTTCAAGATTAATTTTAAAACCAAAAGTATTAATACTAGATGAACCAACAGTTGGAGTTGATACAAATTCAGCACAATTAATCAAAGATGCTATTTTATTGGCAAAGCAAAAATATAACACTACAATATTTATCTCAAGTCACGATTACACATGGTTAAAACATATAAGTGATAAAAAGATAGCACTTTTTCAAGGAAGTTTAGTTGAACATGGAAATATAAATCTACTATTTCCACCATGGAGTAAAAATCAAAACGGTGATTTGGTTAAAAATTTTATTGATGGTCAAAAAATAGTAATTCCAAACTCTAAGAGTAAAAAAAGAGATTCAGTTGTAATAATCAATCAAAGTA
>NZ_JBAZAH010000074.1:0-6814 GCF_041672065.1 Aliarcobacter sp.
AATGTGTATAAAAAGAGTTAGAGAAAAAACAGACAAAGATTTTATTAAAACAAAGAGATTTTTAGGTTATAAAATTGATAAATAGTAAATCAGAACTAAAATATATTGTAATTCAAGTAACAATTACTCTTTTAATAGCTCTAATTCCAATATATTTTTATATAGATGCAACAAAAAATAATCAAGATATAAAAGATAAGATAGATTTACAAAATTATGCAAATCAAATTGTTTTGAAAATAGATTATTTTGAAAGAGAGAACAACAATATATTTTATTATCCAAGATCAAACATATATTTCTCTTCAATTTTTGATAAAAATAAAAATGAAATATTCTCTTCAAATCAATCTTTAGAGTTTTTTTATGAAGATTTTAAAAAATTTAAAGATAGATTTTGTTATCAAAAAGAGTTAAATCAAAATATTTTAGATGCTTCATTTTTAATTGTTTGCAAAAACAGCGATTATAGTGAGGTTATTTATAATGCCTTAATACTTATCTCAATAGTTACTTTTTTTATATTTTTACTCTCATTTTTTGTAATAAAACAGAGCATTGAGCCATATAAAAAATTAAATATCTATTTAGATGAGTTTTTAAAAGATGCTATGCATGAGCTAAAAACTCCAATAGGAGTTGCTAGAATAAATATTGATATGTTATCAATGAGATTAAGAAATGATAAAAATATTTTAAGAGTAAAATCTGCTTTGAAAAATATGACAATAATTTATGAAGATTTAGAGTATTACATGCAACAACATGAGGTAAAAGAGTTAAAAACAGATATTAATTTATCTTCATTTTTAGAAAAAAGAGTTGAGTTTTTCAATGACTTAGCAGTTGCTAGAAATATAGTTTTTCATAAAAATATAGAAGCAAATATTGAAATAGTTTTTAATGAAATTGAAGCTTATAGAATAATTGATAATAATCTATCAAATGCAATAAAATATTCAAAAAATGATTCAAATATTTATATTAGTTTAATAAAAGATGATAAAAATATAAGGCTTGTTTTTAAAGATGAAGGAGTTGGTATAAAAGATACATCAACTGTTTTTAAAAGATATTATAGAGGTGATAATATAACAGGTGGATTTGGAATAGGACTTAGTATTGTAAAAAATATTTGTGATAAAAATGGTATAAAAATTGAGCTAGACTCAAAAGAGAATCAAGGCTCAACTTTTACATATATTTTTAGTTTGTAGTAAATTTAAGACCAACTATTCCTATAAGAATAAATAAGATACTTATAACTCTAATTAAAGTCATAGATTCACCAAAAAGCATAATTCCAGCAATTACAGTTCCAACAGTTCCAATACCTACCCAAACAGCATAAGCTGTACCAATAGGAAGAGCTTTTAAAGCAAGGCTAAGAAGATAAAAACTAATAATCATAGTAACAATAGTAAAAATTGTAGGAAATAGTTTTGTAAATCCATCACTATATTTTAAACCAACTGCCCAAAATATCTCAAAAATACCTGCTAAAAATAGTATTATCCAACTCATAAAAATCCTTTTGAAAAATTTAAGGCCGTCCTTGAATGAGTAAAGAGGCTAGGTCGTCCTAGCTTTTGTAGAAGCCTATTTTAGTAGATATTAGATAAAATATAAATAAAAATCAATTAAGGTAAAGTTTTGCAACAATCAACAAAAGCTCATATTTATGTAGTAATAGCAACAATTTTTATAGCAGGATCATTTCTTGCATCATATAAACTTTCAAGCACAATAGATGCAATATCATTAACTCTTTATAGATTTGTTTTAGCACTTATTTTTTTATCACCACTTGTAATTTTTAATAAAAATAGAGTAAAAGCAGTACCAAAATTCTTACCAAAAGCTATGGTTATAAGCCTTTTTTACTCTTTATATTTTATTGGAATGTTCAAAGCTTTGGAGTATACAACAGTTTTAAATACAGGCTCAATATATACTTTAGTTCCTTTAATGACTGCAATTTTATGTATCTTTTTCTTTAAAGAGAAGATTCCTTTAGCTCAGTTGATTGTTTATATTATAGGAATAATCTCTACTTTAATAGTTGTTTTTAAAGCCAATTTAGAACTTTTATTAAAATTTTCTCTAAATCAAGGAGATATTATATTTTTAATAGCCTCTTTATCTATGGCACTTTATTCAATATTTTTAAAGGTTTTATATAAAAAAGATGATGATATTATTGTGCTTGTTTTTTCTACTTTAATGGCTGGAATAATCTGGATGAGCTTTACAATGTGGATTTTGGATATTCCTTATGAGTGGGAAAAAATTGAGGGTAATTTACTATTTTCAATGTTATATTTAGTAGTTGCAACAACAATTTTAACGCTATTTTTATATCAAAAAGCAACACTTATTTTAGGACCAAAAAAAGTTATGGCATATATTTATATAAGTCCATCTTTGGTTGCTTTAATAATGTTTATTTTTGAAAAACAGACTATCTCTTTAGGAGTTTTTATAGGTATTTTGCTTTCAACAATTGCTACAATTATAATTTTAAGGCAAAAATAAAATATATTAATTAAATCTACTTTTTATAAACTCAATAAAGGTTTCAAAAAGTAGATTTTTTGATTTATCTTTATGATAAATTAGATAGAACTCTCTTTGTAGCTTTAAATTTTTTAATTTTATTTCAAACAATTTTTTCTCTTCTAACTCTTTTTTCACAACTACTTTTGAAATAGCAGTTACTGTATTTGAGTTGTTTAAAACAATAGTTTTTATCTCTTCAAAATCTTGTAGTTGCATAAAAATATCTAACTCTTTTGCAATTTCTCCAATTTTTGCTATAAAAATCTCCCTTGTTCCACTTCCAAGCTCTCTTAAAATCCATTTTTTATCAATAGTATCAATAAAACTCTCTTTTTTATACTCTTTATCACTTGTAACAACTACTAGCTCATCATTTGATAACTTCTCTTTTACTAAATTACTATTTTGTATATCTACTTCAATAAGCCCAATATCTAACTCACTTTTTAAAATTTTATCTATTATTTTGCTTGAATTTATTGTTAAAATATCGAGTTTTACATCCTTATATTTTGATAAAAAATCAAAATAAATATTAGGCATAATGTAGTTTGATATTGTTTTGCTTGATGCTATTTTTATATGTCCAGCTAATTTATTCTCTTGAAAAATTGTTCTTGCATCAAAAAGTGCTAGATAGTGAGAGTAAGTTTTTTCTTTAAAATATTTCCCCTTTTCATTTAGTATTAATTTTTTACCAATTCTATCAAATAGTTGTTCATTTAGACTACTTTCAAGTGATTTTATAGCTAATGAAATAGCTGATTGACTTATATTTAACTCACTTGCCACCTGTGTTACTTGGGGATTTTCACAAAGTTTATAAAAAAAACTTAACTCTTTTAGTGTCATATTTTTCCTTATTAAAATTATTTATTATTATATTAAAAATAATATATTTTACAAATTAAAAAAATAAGAATATAGTTTTAAAATTAAAGGAGATTTATTGTGAAAACAAATAATCAAGATATAAAATTATTAATAATAGGAACATTAGTAATCTTTGTTTTTGCAATAATATCAATATCTATTGCAAATTCAAAAATAGTTTCAAGTTTGGCAATAAGCCCATTAATCGTTGGAATTATTTTAGGGATATTTTTTGCAAATACAATAAAAGAGAGCTTTTTTGATAAATATAATCAAGCTATAACATTTAGTGCAAAAAAACTTCTAAGAGTTGGAATTATATTTTATGGTTTTAGACTTAGTTTTCAAGATATTGCAGATGTTGGTTTTGGTGGAGTTTTTGTAGCTTTTTTTATAGTTTTTTCAACTTTTATTTTAGGGTATTTTATTGGAGTTAAAGTATTAAAACTTGATCGTGAAGTTTCAATTTTATGTAGCTCAGGAGCATCTATTTGTGGAGCAGCTGCTGTTATGGCAACATCTGGTGTTGTAAAAAATGAGTCATATAAAAGTGCAATTGCTGTATCTTTTGTTGTTATTTTTGGATCAATTGGGATGTTTTTGTTACCTTTTTTATACAATATTGGATTAATACCTTTGGATAATAATCAAATAGGAATCTATTTTGGTGCAGTTTTGCATGAAGTTGCAAATGTTGTTGCTGCTGGAAATATGGTAAGTGATGAAGCTACAAATAGTGCAATAATTGTAAAAATGATTAGAGTTATGTTTTTGGTTCCATTTTTACTTCTTTTATCATATTTTTTGATTAAATTTCCAAATAGTGAAAATATAAAAGCAAAAAGCAAAATTATAATTCCTTGGTTTGCAGTAATTTTTATAGTTGTTGTTGCTTTTAACTCTTTTGATTTTTTAAATATTAAAACAATAGAGACAATAAATTACATAGATATGACAGTTTTAACAATGGCAATGTTTGCTTTAGGATTAAATACAAATCTTAAAAAGTTTAAAGAGGTTGGAATAAAACCCTTTTATTTAACTTTACTTCTATTTATATATTTATGTTTTATAGGATATTTTTTAGTTCTCTTTTTTGTTAAATAGTGGAAGCTAATGCCCACTATTTAACACTAATGTTATAATCAGATAGAAGTTTTACCCAAACAATACTATTTCCATCTTTATCAAAAAGTGCTGGTGTTCCTTGAACTCCTAAGTTTGTTCCAAGTTTTAAATGCTCATCTAAAATTTTCTCTAAATTCTCATTTTGAGATTTTGAGTATTTCATATTTTTAATTTTTGTTAAATCATCTCCAATTTCAAACTCAAAAAAAGCATCAATTTTCTCTTTTGTAGTTTTTTGACTTAGTATATATTTGCTAATATCTCTTGCCTCTTTATGAAAATCAAGTGGATAAAAAAATACTTTGATTTTTACTTTATCTTTAATCTGTTCAAAATATGATTCAAATTTTTTACAATATGGACATTGTGGGTCTGTAAAAAGAATTAACTCTTTATCTCCATTTCCATAAATAAAAGCCTCTTTATTTTTAAGTGGTGTTAAATCAACAGGAGATTTTAGTTGAGTTCCATTTGAACTATTTATTACTGTTCCACTTATTACATATTTTTTATCTTTTGTTACAAAAATCTCATCTTTTGCACCCTGAGCTGATATTTTTAAAATATATAACTCTCCTGCATTAAAAGCTTTTTCAACAGTTATAGAGTTTCTTTTTAAAAGCTCTAAATTCTCAAATTGTGCATATTCACTCTTTTTTAATTCAATAAGATTAGCTTGTGAAAAAGTTAATAAAAATATTGATAAAAATAGAGCATTTTTTACTGTTTTTAACATTTTTTTCCTTTTTTTAAATTTTGTGCTAATAGTACTAAAATATAGTTAATCTTTAGTAAAACTCTTTAGATAATTAAAGAGAAAAAATATGTAGTAACAAATGAGATTAAAATTCCATAACCAACAATTGCAGAACTAAGTCTTGGAGCAAGTCCAGCCATTGCTGCTATTGCACCTGCTGTTATCATTGGAGCCATAGCAGCTTCTAGTATTGATACAGTTCCTGCTAGATTATTCCATCCAAAAATTTTACAAACAATAATTGCAATAATTGGAGCAAAAATAAGTTTAACAAATAAAGCTACACTAAAAGGTTTTATATCCTCTTTGGGAAGTTTAAGTTGAAGTTGAAGTCCTGCTGCTACAAGTGCTACTGGAACTGTTGTTAGAGCAAAAGCCTCTAATACTTTTGTAATAGTTGGATTAAACTCCACTCCAACTAAAAATAGAGCAAAAACTAGCGTTAAAAACGGTGGGAAAGTTAGAACTTTTATAGTGATTAGCTTAAAAGTAACCTTTGTTTTGCTTGTATATATTGATACTATAAATGTTCCATATATTGCAAATGCCAAGAAAGTTCCTAGTTGATCATAAACTAGTAAATATGGCATAAAATTATCATTTGGCAAATATGTATCAAGTAGTGGAATACCCAAAAATGAGCTATTTGTCAAAATAGCAACTAGCATTAAACTTCCAGTTACCTCTTTACTAAAATCAAAAATCTTTGATAAAAAAAGAATTAAAAAAGCACTTAATGTCATAACAAGCCAAGCAACAATTGCTGGAATCATAAGCTCCAAAGAGAAGCTTATTTTTGGTGTTTGTAAAAGTACAATTGCAGGATATGATACATAAAGTACAAATTTATTTAAAGCAATTGAACCATCCCTTTGCATAATATTTAAACGATTTAACATATACCCTAAAAATAGTGCAAATAAAATTAATAATATATTTTCCAAAATCAACCTTTTTCATAAGTAAAGTGGAACTTTATCATAATATGATTTAATTATTTAATATAGAGATTAAGATTATTTTGGTACATTATTGTTTTAAATAATTTGAAAGGATATATATGAAAAAAGTTTTAATTATAAATGGACATCAATATTATGATGTAGTTGCACGTGGGGAATTAACAAATAAAATAATAGAGAAAGCAAATAAATTTTTTGAAAATAATGGTTTTGAAGTTAAATATACACACATTGAAAAAGGTTACGATGTAAAAGAGGAGTGTGAGAAGTTTGAGTGGGCTGATGCAGTTTTATTTCAATATCCTGTTTATTGGATGGGAGTTCCTTGGATAGCTAAAAAATATTTTGATGAGACTTTTACTCAAGGAAGACACTATACAAGTGATGGAAGAAGTAGAAGTGATGAGAGTAAAACTTATGGAAGTGGAGGACTTTTAAAGGGTAAAAAATATATGTTAAGTATCACTTACAACTGTCCAAAGAGTGAATTTAATAATCCAAATGGTTTTTTTGATGGATTATCATTAGATGAAGC
>NZ_JBAZAH010000075.1:0-6554 GCF_041672065.1 Aliarcobacter sp.
ATTCCTGATTATAAATTAAAGCAAGGTGAGAGTTTTAATAACTTAAAAATAGAGAAGTTTTATAGTGATAACTTTAGTAAAGCTATTGATGATTATTTAAAAGATGAGGATATCTTAGATTTAAGAGCTGGATTTTATGAGAAGTTTTACACTATAAAAAAACCATATAAAACTTTAAAATTTATAAAAGATGGTAAGGTTGTAAGCCATTTTGCAAAGGCTTATAGAGGAGAGATTTTAAAAATTATTGCTCAAAATAGTGTTAAAACATTTGAAGATTTTATGAATTTAGAGCTAAAAAATTTAAAACTAGAAGAGATAAAAGAGCAAAAACTAAAAACAGAGATAGTTTATTCTATTAATTAAAAGGAAAAATAGTGAAAAAAGTTCCATTTTTAGGATTTTTAATCAATAAAAAAGGCTCTGCTAAAAAGTTAAAATATGAAGAGCTAAATAGCATTGATAAAACAGAAGATAATATCTTATGGGTTCATTTTGACTATTCGCAAAAAGAAGCAAAAAATTGGATACAAACTCAATTTAAAGATTCTATTATCTCTGATGCACTTTTAGTTGGTGAAACAAGACCAAGAACCACTATTTTAGGTGATTCTTTGCTTATTGCATTAAAAGGTGTAAATTTAGAACCAAACTCAAAACCTGAAAATATGATCTCTATTAGATTATATATATCAAAGAATATGATTATTAGCACAAGTAGAAGAACTTTGATGTCTATTGAAGAGATAGTTGAAGATTTAGAAAAAGGTATAGGAATAAAAAGTAGTTCAGAGTTTTTAGTTGAATTAACTAATCGTATGATTGATAGAATAGATGATGTTATTGATGAAATTCAAGATAGAACAGATTATCTAGAAGAGAATATTATGGATATGAAAAAGCAAGATTTTAGAACTAAAATTTTAAATGTTAGAAGAGAGACTATTATTTTAAAAAGATATTTAACTCCACAAAAAGATGCTTTGATTAAATTTACTAGCGAAAAAATCTCTTGGATAGATGAGTATAGAAAAATAGAGATACGAGAGACAAATGATCAATTAATGAGACACATAGAAGAGCTTGATACTATTAGGGATAAAGTTATTTTAATACAAGAGGAGTTGACAAATAGATTAAGTGAAGATTTGAATAAAAAAATGTATATTTTATCAATTATCTCTGCAATATTCTTGCCACTTACTTTTTTAACAGGTCTTTTAGGAATAAATGTTGGTGGAATACCAGGTGCAAATAACGAAAATGCATTTTATATTTTTACTAGCATTTTAATTTTAGTAATCTTTTCTCAATATATGATTTTTAGAAAAAAAAGATGGATTTAGTTTATGGTTAAATTTTCTGTTTTTTTATAAAAAATAGTGATATAAAAGATAGTATTGCAAAAATAAAACTATATAAAAATAAAAACTCTCCATAAACAGCACCTGAAACAAAAGCTCCAATAAATCCACCTAATCCATAACCAATACCAAACATAAATTGCTGAGCTAATTTTTTATTATCATAAAGTGAATATAGGTAAATAACAGCAGCACTATGAAATAGAGCAAAAGAAAATGCATGAATAGCTTGTGTAAAAAATACAATTTCAAGTGAATGAGGATATAAATATAGAAGTAACCATCTAAAAGCTGTAACTGCTACACAAAATTTAATTATAGTTAATAAATTATTTTTCAAAATTGGTGCTTGATAATATAACATTAAAATCTCACATACAACACCAAATGCCCAAAGATAAGATATTGTCTCTAAAGATAAACCATGTTCAAGTTCATAAATTGTAAAGAAGTTATAAAATCCACCAAAACTAACTTGCATAAAAAATATACTTGCCCAAAATGCCCAATGTTTTAAAAAAGAGAATACTTCATCTCCAGTATTACTAAGCTTTGCTTCTAAATCATTTTTCAGTAAAAGAAGAGCAAATATTACAGTAATTACAACAACGGCTAAATAGTAGTGTAATGCAATAAATGGAGATGTTAGAAATTTTGCTAAAACAAGTGCAATAATCATAAAACCAATTGAGCCATAAAGTCTTGCTTTTCCATATCTATCTTTTCCTAAAACTGTAATTGTAGTAACTTCAAGATATGGCAAAATTAAAGATAAACAAGCTGCTAAAAAAGCATTATTTAACATAAAAATATAGAAGTGTTCAATTGTTATATAAAATAGGGCAACAGCCAAAACAGTTAAAAAAAGAGCCTTTTTAAACATAGATTTATTTAAATTTATATGTTTTAAAAATAAAAAGGGCATAGCAAATTTCATTAAAGGAGCAACTGCTAGAATTAGACCAATATCAAAAGTGCTATATCCAATATCGCTTAGAACTTTTGGTAAAAATATTACATATATTCCAACAGCAGCAAAATAGAAAAAATAAAATGCTGATATATTAAAAAATAGCATCTTTTTCGTTTACAATATCTGTTTTTGAAAGAATATCTTGGATTGTTTTTCTATCTTTATTAAAATAGGCAAAAAACAAAGGAGCAAATAAAATTATAGAAAATAGTGTAACAAAATATCTAATAAGCACTTGCAAAATAGTTACTCTAGATTTTGTTTCTCTATCTACAAGCTTTAAATCATAAGCTTTTAGACCTGGAGTTTGACCACTTTTTAGCCAAAAAATAGCAATAATAAATAAAACTGTAAATAAAATAATAGCCCAACCAGCTAATCTATTTTGAGAAAACTCTACTCCTCCACCCATTATTAAATAGATAACGATATATAAAATTGGAGTTGTGATTAAAAAAAAGTCAGTTAAAAAAGCTTTAAATCGTGTAAAAAGAGGAATAAAATTAGAAGATGATTGTAAAACAGTTTTAGCTTTAATATTTTTTGCTCTATTTTGTTTTACATCTCTCCATTTTGCCATTAGTTTCCTCTACTACCTGGTTTTATAGCAACACTTCCATCTTTGCATAAAGGGCAGTTTTCAGGGCTATACATCTCAAATGCAAAATCTGCAAGTGCAAAAAGTGGTTTGTCAAGTGGTAGTTTGCAATTATCTTTTCTTTCTATGCTGCTTCCTACTCTTTGACAAAAACCTCTATTTGCTAGTGCTGCATAAGCTACAACTTCACCACCACCTTTTACAATCTCACGTGCAGCTTCTAGTGCACTTCCTCCAGTTGTAATAATATCTTCACAAACTAGATATCTTTCACCTTTTTTTACTTTAAAACCTCTTCTAATAGTCATTTCACCATCAGATCGTTCTGCAAAAATAAATCTTACATCTAAAGCAGTTGCAAGTGCAAATCCAGCAATTAATCCACCAAGCGCAGGAGCACAAACTGCATCAATTTTAATTCCAGACTTTTTAATCTCAAGAGCTAATGCTTCAGCAAGAAGTTTCGCAGTTTTTGGATCTTCAAGTACTTTTGCACTTTGTAGATAAAATTGCGAGTGATTTCCACTACTTAATTTAAAATGCCCTTCTAATAAAGCATTTGCATCTTTGTATATTTGTTCTATATTCATAATTAAACCGTTAAAATCTCTTTCTCTTTTGTTTTTAAAGTTTCATCAGCCTTTGCTACAAAACCATCAGTTATTTTTTGAATCTCATCTTGAGCTTTTTTACTATCATCTTCAGTAATCTCTTTATCTTTTAGAAGATTTTTTACTTTTGTATTTGAGTTTTGTCTAATATTTCTAATAGCAACTTTTGCATTATCAGTCATGATTTTAGCTTGTTTTGCTGTCTCTTGTCTTTGCTCAACTGTCATTGGTGGAAAAAATAGTTTAATTACTTCACCATTGTTATTTGGATTTACTCCAATATTTGCAGTTTGTATAGCTTTTTCAATAGCTCCTAAAAGATTTTTCTCCCAAGGGCTAATTGTAATTGTTGTTGCATCTGTTGCTAATACAGAACCAACTTGACTTAAATCAGTCATTGTTCCATAATAATCAACTTTTATATTATCTAAGATATTTACACTTACTTTACCTGTTCGTAAAGTTTTGTAATCTCTTTTTAAAGCCTCAATAGATTTCTCCATTTGCTCTTTTGTTTGTGAATAAATTTCATTCAACATATAAAACTCCTTTAAATTTTTACTTAGTTTGTGGTGCAGCTGGTGCTGTGTTCTCTTTTGTTTCAGTAATTGGACTTGAAGGAATTAGCGATTCAATTTTTACGCTATCAATTGCACTTTTATTTCTCTCTTGATTATATAAATAACCTAAAATTAATGTATTGATTACAAATACAATACCTAAAGCCATAGTTGCTTTTGATAAGAAGTTAGCAGGACCTTTTGCCCCAAACACAGAGTCATTGCTTCCGCTATATGCTCCTAAACCAATACTTGAGCTCTTTTGAAGTAGAACTACAATTACAATTAGCACCGCTAAAACAATTTGAACTATTAAAAGTGTAGATGTCATTATCTATATTCCTTTTTTAAAAATGGTGTTTATTTTATCCAAAACTAAATTTAAAATAGATAAAATGTATATTAAATTTTTTTTTAAAGAGAACAATGCAAAAAAAAAATCAATTCTCAAAATATGCAAAAGAGTATCAATCATATAATATAATCCAACAAATTTGTGCAAAATCTTTGATTCGTGAGCTAAAATCAAAACCTAAAAATATTTTAGAGTTAGGTTGCGGTAGTGGTCAGGTTTTTTCAAATATCAGTTGGGATTTTGATAGATACTTAGCTATTGATGGTTCAAAACAGATGTGTAATCTTCATCCTAAGGCAAAGAATCTAGAGTTGAAAAGTTTAAATTTTGATTCTCAAGAGTTTATAGACTACACAAAAAATCAAAACTTTGATATTGTATTATCTTCATCAGCTCTTCAATGGTCTGTAAATTTAGAAAAATTAGTAGAACATCTATCTAAAATTACAAAAGAGATAAATGCAGTTTTATTTACCTCAAATACATTTAAAACAATTCAAAATATAAGCAAAAATAGATCACCAATTCTTGATGAAAATAGTATAAAAAAAGCTTTTAACAAATATTTTATTTGTGAATTTGAGACTATAAATTATAAATTAGAGTTTGATAACAAAAAAGAGCTTTTTGATTATATTAAAAAATCAGGTGTAAGTGGTAGTAGCGAACTATCTTATGAAAGTGCAAAAAGATTGTATAAAGAGTATAACTTAAACTATTTAGAGTTTGAAGTTATTTTTGTTAAAACGCTCTCTAAAATATAGAGTTCATATCTTATATATTTAAAGTTTTCACTATCTTTAATAGATGAAAGTTTTGTAAGCTCTTCTAAAACTCTTGAACTCTCTTGAGCTCTTTTGAAGTTTGCAATTAAAATTGAGTTTAAATCTTCTCTATTTTGTTCACTTTTAATAGACTCTCTTAAAACATCATTTTGAACATCTCTTGAGTCTAAAATTTCATAAAAGTTCTCAACTCTTGCAAGATGCCTTAACTTTTTTAGTTTAGTAGATAATTCCTTATCATTATATACATATCTAAAAATATCCTCAACAACTCGAATTCCTTCTCTAAGTCTATTAAGGTTTGCGTCGATTATTCGTAAAAAATTGTTATTCATAATATATATAGTATATTGGGGCAAAATTACCCCAATAAATTACTCATTATTTTTCATAATACCAAGTATTTGAAGAAGCGATATAAATAGATTAAAGAAATCTAAGTATAAAGATAAAGCTGCTTCAACTGGAGAGTCATAATTTCCTTTGATTATATTTTGTGTATCATACAAAATAAATGCAGAGAAAAGTAAAGCACCAGCACTTGCAATTACAAGTTGCATCATTGAAGATTGAATAAAGATATTAGAAATACCAGCAACAATCATAATGATTAGAGCGATAAATAAAAATTTACCCATAAAACCATAATCTTTTTTAGTTGTCATAGCAAACATTGAAATTCCACCAAAAGCAATTGATGTCATTAAAAATGCTTGACCAACAATTGAAGCACCACCTGGCATTGCAAAAATTGCAGTTAAAAGAGGAGCAATTGTAAGACCTGTAATAAATGTAAATACAAATAATACAGCTAAATTTACACCAGGAGTATGTTTAACTCTAGGAATTACAAAAAATATAAGTGCCAACTCAATAGCAAACAAAACCCACATCATAGGACCAGCTATATAGTTAACAATTCCTAATCCAATATAAGCTCCAGCAGTTGCTGCTAAAAGTGAACCTGCAAAAAGTTGATAAGTAGCTTTTAAAAAGCTCATTATATATGCTTGTTTTGATGATTCATTTGAGTAACTATTTGTCTGATCTGTCAAATAATCTCTATTGTACATAAATCCCTTCCTTATAATCTTAAGATTTTTTATTTAATACATATAACAATAAATTGCTATATTATGGGGATTATAGTATAAAAAAATTGTAAATAAAAGATTAATATAAAAGAATTCCAAAATTTAAGCCAAAGTTAAGCGCAAACCTCTTGACAAAGTAAGATTTTCCTATTATAATTCCCGTCCAATTTGACCAGTACGGTTTAAAATTAAGATCTTTAAAAGTATGATTAGA
>NZ_JBAZAH010000076.1:0-6260 GCF_041672065.1 Aliarcobacter sp.
CTTCGCCATCTAGCTCTAAAACTTTTGCTAGTGCATTTGAAGTTTTTGATTGAAAATCATCTTTATTTTTTCTATTTGGTAAGATTAAAACAGAATCCACATAATCTCTTGCAACTATTCCAAAATCCAAAAATTTTTCATTTCTTGAACCAATTGAAGAGATAAAAGCACTGTGAGTTTTTCTTTTTTTAAAACTATTTGTAATTTTTGATGGATAAGATTTTTTGTACTCAATACTTGATTTAAGTTGATTTGATTTTATATTTTTTTTGATATAAATGTGAAAAGGTAATAAGTTTATAAAATCAATCTTTGAGAATATCATAGCTTTGTTGCCTTAATTGTTTTAATTTAAAGTGGCTATAATAGTACAAAAATGATTATAAAAAGGTGTTGAGATGATAAAAATTGAATTTTTAGGTCCAATAAATAAAGAGGATATGAATTTAGATATAAAAAATTTAAAAGAGTTATCAGATATTTTAAAAAATGATGAGAAAGTATCTTCTTGGCTTGAGACTTGTGCAGTTGCTATAAATGATTGTTTAGTTAGCTCAAATGATGTTGAATTGAAAAGTGGAGATAAAGTAAGTTTACTTCCTCCTGTTTGTGGTGGTTGATTATGTTTAAACAAGATTTACAGCTTCACAAAGGAAGCTTAAATATAGAGAAAATTCACAACTCTTGGTATGAAAAGTATAAAAATTTAAATTATGGTGCGTTTATAACTTTTGTTGGCATTGTAAGAGATGAAAATGGAATAGATGGTTTATCTTTTGATATTTATGAACCTATTTTAAAAAAATGGTTTGCTTCATGGCAGGAAAAAGCAAAAACTAAAAATGCAATAGTTTTTCTAGCTCACAGCCTTGGAGATGTAAAAAATCATGAAAGCTCATACATAGCTGGTGTTTGTAGCCCTCAAAGAAGAGTTGCTTTAGAGTTAATAGATGAGTTTGTAGAAGATTTTAAAAAAAATGCTCCTATTTGGAAATATGATTTAAAAGATAATAAAAGAATTTATGCAAAAGATAGAAGCCAAAAAATAGATGGTGCTGGGATTTTATCATGAGTAAAAAAACAAGAGTAGATCTACACAATCACACAACACTTTGTAACCACGCAACTGGAACTGTTGAAGAGTATGTAAAAAGAGCAATAGAACTAGGAATTGATGAGTATGGATTTGCATGTCATGCTCCTATGAATTTTGATCCAAAATATAGAATGAAACTTGAAGAGAGAACTCTTTACGAAAAATGGGTAAATGAAGCAAAAGAAAAATACAAAGATAAAATTAAAGTTTTATTAGCCTATGAAGTTGATTATTTAAATGGCTTTATGCTTGATGAGATTTTAAATGCCAATGTTGATTATCTAATAGGTTCAGTTCACTTTTTACAAAATAAAAACGAAATGTGGGGATTTGATAATCCTGAATTTATTGGTGTTTATAAAAGTGTTGATATAGATAAAATTTGGGAAGATTACTTTGATGCAATAGAAGCTATGGCAAAAACAAACTATTTTCAAATAGTTGGGCATTTGGATTTGATAAAAGTTTTCAAATTTTTACCAAAAAAAGATATAAGATTAATTGCAAAAGATAGTTTAAAACAGATAAAAAAATCAAATATGGTTTTAGAGATAAATCCAGCGGGCTTGCGAAAACCAATAAATGAACTATATCCATCAAAACAGCTTTTAGAAGAGGCTTTTGATTTAGGAATAAACATAACATTTGGTTCAGATGCACATAGTGTTGAGCATGTTGGTTTTGGTTATGATGAAGCTGTAAAAATGGTAAAAGATATTGGCTATAAAAAGTGTGTTACTTTTTATAAAAAAGAGATGAATTTAATAGAGTTTTAGATAAAATGGCAACTTAAAATTTTATGGAGTTAAAAATGGGAAAATTTGTAAATAGTATAGAAGAGTTTTTTAGTTTTTGTAGTGAACACGAAGTTAAATTTGTAGATTTTAGATTTACTGATCTTAAAGGTACTTGGCATCACGTAACTTATAATATTAAAGCTGTAAACAAAGATTTACTAGCAAATGGAATGCCTTTTGATGGTTCATCAATCGATGCTTGGCAACCAATTCATAGATCAGATATGATTTTAAAACCAGATGTTCCAACTGCATTTTTAGACCCATTTACAGCTGATAGTACAATAATTGTTATTTGTGATGTTTATGATATTTATAAAGATAAAATGTATGAAAAATGCCCAAGATCTATTGCAAAAAAAGCAGTAGAGTATTTAGCTGAAGCAAATATTGGAGATGTTGCATATTTTGGACCTGAAAATGAGTTTTTTATATTTGAAGATGTAAAAATAAAAGATAGCGTAAATGAATCATCTTTTAGAGTAGATAGTGAAGATGGAGAATGGAATAGTGCAAGAGATTATGAGGGTGGAAATATAGGTCATAGAGCAGGTCTTAAAGGTGGATATTTCCCAGTAGCACCTATTGATAATGGAGTTGATTTAAGAGCTGAAATGATGCAAGTTTTAGAGCAAGTTGGTCTTGAAGTTACTTTAGGTCACCACGAAGTTGCTCAAGGACAACACGAAATAGGTATAGTTTATGCAGATTTAATTGAAGCTAGTGACAATGTTCAAAAACTAAAATATGTTATTAAAATGGTAGCTCACTTAAATGGAAAATCTGCAACATTTATGCCAAAACCACTTTATGGTGATAATGGAAGTGGAATGCATGTTCACCAAAGTATTTGGAAAAATGGAAAAAATCTATTCTACAAGCAGGGTGAATATGGAAATTTAAGTGATATTGCAAGATGGTATATTGGTGGAGTTTTTAAACACGCAAGAGCACTAGCTGCATTTACAAACCCATCAACAAACTCTTATAAAAGATTAATTCCAGGATTTGAAGCACCTTCAATTCTTACATACTCTTCTCAAAACAGAAGTGCATCTTGTAGAATTCCTTATGGAGCAGGTGAAAAATCAACAAGAGTTGAGATGAGATTTCCAGATTCAACAGCTTGTCCATATTTGGCATTTTCAGCTATGTTAATGGCTGGACTTGATGGAATTAAAAATAAATATGAACCAATTGGTCCTATGGATGATGATCTATTTGAATTATCATTAGATGAGATTAGAGAGCGAGATATTCCTCAAATGCCTCATACATTAAGAGGATCTTTAGAAGCACTTATAAGACACAATGAGTTTTTAAGACCCGTATTTACTAAAGAGATGATTGATACTTATCAACACTATAAGTTTTCAACTCAAGTTTGGCCTTATGAAGCAAGACCTACACCATTTGAGTTTAAAACAATGTACTCTTGCTAATAAAAACGGATTTTTCCGTTTTTATTAATAAAACTCTAACTCCCTAAAAGCATCAAAAACATTTCTACTATTTAACTCATCAAACATGGCTATATCTTTAAACTCATCCATAGTTACAACTTTTGTAATTTGACCAGCTTCAACACCATTTTCAATAGCTTCCAAAACTCTATTCTTTAAAAGAGTAAAATATTCTTTAGTATGATTTAATGCATCTTTTCCAGTTTTATCTCCATGCCCAGCAACTAAAGTATTCCATGATAAAGACTCAATAAAATCAATAGCTTCTAAAGTTCCAATAACAGACCCATCTCTATTTGAAGTAATTCTATCATTCATTATAATATCACCAACAAAAATAGCTTTTTGTTTTGGAAGATAAACTATTAAATCATTGTTTGTATGAGCTTTTTGTTTTAGTGCATATATTTCAAACTCTTTATTTCCAACTTTAAAAGTTGTTTTATCTTCAACAATCTTATCGGCTTTTATAACTTTTGTATTTTTCATCTCATCTTTATCTAAAATCTCAAAAATTCTAGGTTTTGAACTCTCATCATAGTTTTCATTTATAGCTTTAGGAGCATAAATTGTGCTATTGAATTTTTCTTTATAAAAACTATTTCCCATCCAATGATCATCGTGTTCATGAGTGATTATAATTGTGCTAACTTTTAAATCTTCAATTTTCTGCATAGCTTCATAAGTTTGTTTTGCAAAGTTATAGTTTGCACCTGTATCAATTAAAACATAACTATTTTCTGCTTTTATGTAACAAGAGTTTGCCATAAAACCACCATTTTGTTTTGATGGAACTTCAATTTTTCCAATAAAACACCAAATATCATCTGCAACTTTTTTTGGCTCTAACTTATAATCAAAACCAAAACTAAATGTACAAATAAGTGCTAAAAAAGCAATCTTTTTAAACATATAAATTCCTTTATAATATAATCAAAGGTAATATTGTATTATTATTTTTATATAAGTAATTTTAATTTAGGAAAATTTATGGATAAAAAACGGCAAATGGTATTTAATTTAAACAACTTTTTATTAGCTTTTAGTGAAATTTTAAATAGTAAAAAAGTGGCTTACATAGCTTTGAATTTAGCTTTAAAATATGATTTTTCATCAGAGAAACTATCAGATTTATGCTCTTACTCTTTGATTTGTGATTTAAAAAAAGATGATATAAAAGAGTTTGATTTTTTAAACTCTTCGCATATAGAAGATAAAACTTTTTTAGATATTGTAAATCTATCTTCAACAATTTGTAAAAATTTTGATTTTTCAGATGATATTTTAAATCAAAAACTCTCTTGCTTAGAGTTTGTAAAAAATTTGAATATAGAAGATAAATTGAAGGAGACTTTTTTTGATATTTCAAAAAAACTATCTTTTTGGCTTGATTTACAAAATGATAGTGAGATTTTAATCTTTATTTACTCAAATCTAGCAGATTTTACAAAAGCTTTAGATTTTGAAGATATTTTAAAGATGACAACAATTTTTCACAAACTTCAAAATCCAAATTCACAAATTTTAAAATACTCTTTTACTCTTGCAGATTATTTTAATTTTGAGCATAAAGATAAACAGATATTTTTAATAGCTTCAAGTTTATATAATATTGGAAAACTATATAAATATGAAAGTATAGAAGAGATCTATTCATACCATACTAAAAGAGTTTTAAATCAGATTATGGGATTTAATGATATTTGCTCACTTTGCTTTAAAGTAGAAGAAAACCTTGATGGAACTGGAGTTTTTGGTTTAGTAGCAAAAGATTTAAGTTTTAAAGATAGATTACTTATCTGTTTAGTTAAATATAATAACTTAAAAGAGTCTAATAATCACAAAGAGAGTATAAATATATTAAAAAAAGAGTCAAAAGATGGAAAAATTGATAAAAGTATAGTTGAAGTTTTTGAGGAAATTTTAGCTTAGAGCTTGGATTAAATCCAAGCTTTAATTATGGTTTTATTGTTGTAAGTCCAAGACTTAACCAAGATTGCATTCCACCTCTATACCATTTCATTTTCTCTTCTGGATATCCAATAGAAATTAGCTCTTTCATGGCTTCAGGACTTTGCCCACACCAAGCAGCATTACAAAACATTAATAGAGTTTTTGCATTTGTAAAATCATATTTTCCATTTTTAACTTCAACTGCAAAAATCTCTAAAGCCTCTTTAAACTCATCTGGATATTGAGATTTTTTAGTGTAAATATATGGAACATTTACAGCTGTTGGGATTGTCTCATGATAAAACCAGTTTTCAGTTCTTGAATCAATTAATAAAAGATTATCATCTTTTTTAGCTTTTTCTATAAACTCTAAAACCTCTAATTCACCGTAAGTTTCAATATTTTTTGATGCTTTCATAGGTGCAATTTTTCCAAAATATGTTACAAAACTTCTTTTACAGTTTTGTGGAACACTATTTGATGCTTCATGTACTCCTCCAAAGATATCTTTTGGATCAAAAGCTACTTTTTCGCACTCTTTTGGTCTATCTTCTCTTTTTATAACTACTTTTTTTCCACTATCAAGTTTTACTTCAACACCAACTTTTTGTAAATCTACACTAAATAAAGATGTTGCAAAAACAAGACTTCCTACAAATATTTTAAACATTTACTCTCCTTAAATAAATAATAGTTTTTATTTTATCAAAAAGCTTTTGAAATCGCAAGTTATCGCTCTCTTAAGCAAAATTTAGATAAAATTTATGCCATTTTAGTAACACAATTAGGATTATTTATGAGTGAAAAGTACGAACCATCAAAGGTAGAAGATAGTTTTTATAAAATTTGGGAAGATAGAGGTTATTTTGAGATTGATGGAAACAGATCAATTCAAGAGCCAAATAAAAATTTTGCAATTATGATGCCACCTCCAAATGTAACGGGAAGCTT
>NZ_JBAZAH010000077.1:0-6119 GCF_041672065.1 Aliarcobacter sp.
GAGATATTTGATCAAGAATTCCTACAATCTCATCATGGTCATTTTTTACAACTACTCTTTTTAATCCATGTTTTGCCATTTGAAGTTGAGCATTAAATAAAAAATCATCTTCATTTATATAAATTAAGCCCTTAGAGGCAATTTTTACAACTAAATCATCATAATCCATTCTATTTAAAATAACTTTTTGTCTAAAATCTGAATCAGTTACAATATACATTTCACCAGCTTCATCTTTTAATAATAGTGTTGGAATTTTTTCTTGTTTTATGATTGTAGCTGCTTCAAATATTGTTTTGTTTGTATCAACAACTACAGCTTTATGAACTTTTGCATCTTTAACTTTGGCAATCATAATATTTGCCATATCTTTATTCTTTTCATTTAAGATATTATTGTTTAACTTATCTGAAATGGATTGAAAAAAATAGTTTTCTAGTTGTTGATTTGAGCTTAAAATCTGCATAAATCTCTCTTTTTTAAGAGCATAACAGATACTCTCTTCGATAGCCACAAAACTATTTTTACTATGATTTTTTATCAAAGATACAGAATCAAATATCTCACCTTTTGAGTATACACTTAAAACTTCATCATCGTTTATCTCTTGAATTAAACCTTTTAAAACAAAATATAAAAACTCTGGATTACTATCTTGTGCTTGAACTATTGAGTTTGCTTTAAAATAGACAATATCTAGCTCTTCAACTAAATCGTCCAACTCAAATGTATTTAAATTATTAAATGGGTGAATATTTGAAATAAATTTTTTTTGCTCTTGCATACTCATCTCTCCTATATTAAAAGTAGTGCAAAATCAAAAAGAGAAGAGATTCTCTTTTTGATATTTTTAGTGTGAAACTGCTCCTGCTGAACCAATTCCAGTGTTAGCTCTAACATTTTGAGCTCTAAACATAGCTCTCTCTGCTGTAGCTCGTTTTGAGTTATCAATTATAGAGAAGAACCAAATTGAAACAAAGGCAACTGTAACAGAGAATAGTGCAGGGTGAGCATAAGGGAAAATTGCTTTTTCATTTCCTAAAATTTGAACCCAAACATTTGGGCCTAAAATTACTAGAGAAACTGCTGTAATTAATCCCATAAATCCACCAATAAATGCACCTCTTGTTGTTAATTTTGACCAATAAATTGATAAAAACAAAATTGGGAAGTTAGCACTTGCAGCGATTCCAAATGCAAGTCCAACCATATATGCAATATTTTGAGACTCAAATGCAATTCCAAGTGTAACTCCAACAATACCTACAATTATAACAGTTATTTTTGAAATTTTTACAACTTTTTCATCACTTGCATTTGGATTTATAACATTTGCATAAATATCGTGTGAAATTGCACTAGCACCTGCAAGAGTTAATCCAGAAACAACAGCCAAAATTGTAGCAAATGCAACAGCCGAAATAAATCCTAAGAAAGCATTTCCACCAAGCATATGAGACAGGTGAACTGATGCCATATTAGATCCACCAAAAAGTTTTCCATCAACAAAATATTGAGCACCTTCAGCACTGTTTAAAAATGCAATTGCTCCAAGTCCAACAATAGAGATAATTACCCAAAAGTATGCAACAAATCCAGTTGCATAAACAACAGATTTTCTAGCCTCTTTTGCATTTCCAACTGTAAAGAATCTCATTAATACGTGAGGAAGACCAGCAGTTCCAAGCATTAAAGCCATACCTAAAGAGATAGCTGATATTGGATCACTTAAAAAACCACCTGGTTTTAAAATCTCTTCACCTTTTGCATGATTTTCAACAGCAGTTTGGGCTAATGATTCAAAATTAAAACCAAAGTGCCATAAAACCATGATAGCCATAAATGAAACCCCAGAAAGAAGTAAAATAGCTTTAATAATTTGAACCCAAGTAGTTGCAAGCATTCCACCAAATGTTACATAAATAATCATTAGTGCTCCAACCATAAATACAGCATATTCATACTCCATACCAAATAGAATTTGAATAAGTTTTCCAGCCCCAACCATTTGCGCAATTAAGTATAAAACAACAACAGATAAAGAACCAAATGCAGCTAAAGTTCTAATCTCTTTTTGTCCTAATCTATAAGCAGCGATATCAGCAAATGTAAATTTACCTAAGTTTCTTAATTTTTCAGCCATAAAAAATAAAATTACTGGCCAACCAACTAAAAATGAAACAGCATAAATAACTCCATCATAACCATTTAAATAAATAAGACCAGAAACACCTAAAAATGCAGCTGCACTCATATAATCACCTGCAATTGCTAAACCATTTTGAAATCCAGTTATTCCTCCACCAGCAGTGTAAAAATCATTTGCAGATCTTGTTTTTTTCGCTGCCCAATAAGTAATTCCTAATGTTCCAACAATAAATACTAAAAACATTGCAATTGCTGCAAGATTTAAATCTCTTTTACCCTCAAAAGTTGCATCACCTGCAGCAAAAAGAGTAAGTGAAGTTAAAAAAAGTAGAGTTATTATTCTAATCATAAAAACTCCCTTACATCTTTTTTAATTCTATTTGTAAGATCATCAAACTCACCATTTGCTCGTCTTACATAAATTAGCGTTGTAATAAAGCTAATAACTAAAATTGCTAATGCAATAGGAAATGCAATAGTTGTTATATAACCTTCTGCTACTTTTATTGCAAATAGATCTTTATTAAATGCAACTACTACTATATATGAGTAAAACATTACCAAAACAAAAATTCCTAATTTTAAAGCTAATGAGTTTCTTTTAGAAACCAGCTCTTTATATTTAGGATTTGACTCTATTAGATCAACTAATTTCTCATCCATACTATATCTTCTCCTGCGACTTTTTATTTTTGTCAATTGACAAAGTAGTATGATTATACAAAGAAAATTTTATTTTTCAATTGTAAAGTAGTTTTATAGAGTATTTTAAATATAAATCAATGTAAAAAAGTAACAAAAAATGATAAATAAATTATTAAAATTAATAGTATAAATTAAGTTAATATTAAGATACTAAAGAGAGGAGATCTCTCTTTAGAAATTTTATTAGTGTGATACAGCTCCATCAGCACCAATTCCAGTTTCAGCTCTAATTTTTTGAGCTTCAAATCCAGCTTTATCCTCTTCTGCTCTAGCTGAACTATCAGTTATAGAAAAGAACCAAATAGCAATAAACGCTGCAGATACAGAGAATAGTGCTGGATGTGTCCAAGGGAATATAGCATCTTTGAAACCAAAAATATCAACCCATACAGTTTTACTTAGTACAACTAATATAACTGCAGTTAATAGACCTACGAATCCACCCATGAATGCACCTCTTGTTGTTAATTTTGACCAGTAAATTGATAAAAATAAAATTGGGAAGTTCGCACTTGCAGCAACCGCGAAAGCTAGACCAACCATGAATGCAATATTTTGATTTTCAAAAGCAAATCCTAGAAGAACTGCAACTATACCAATAACGATAACTGTTCTTTTTGAAACTTTCATCTCTTCAGCATCAGTCGCTTGACCTTTTCTAATAACGATTGCATATAAATCGTGTGCAATTGAGTTAGAAGCCGCAAGTGCAAGACCAGCAACAACCGCTAGAATTGTAGCAAATGCAACAGCAGAGATAAATCCTAAGAAAATAGAACCACCAGTAGCTTGAGCTAAGTGAACAGCAGCCATATTATTTCCACCGATTAATTTACCAGCAGCATCTAAATAAGCACTATTAATATTTGGATCCATTAGGTAAACAATTCCACCAAGACCAACAACAGCGATTAGTAAATAGAAGTAACCAACAAAACCAGTTGCATAAACAACAGATTTTCTAGCCTCTTTTGCATTTCCAACTGTAAAGAATCTCATAAGAATATGAGGTAATCCAGCAGTTCCAAGCATTAAAGCAAGTCCTAAAGAAATAGAAGCAATTGGATCAGATACAAATGAACCTGGTGCCAAAATAGCATCTTTTTTAGCATGTAAATTAACAGCAGTTTCAGCTAAATTTGCGAATGAAAAATTAATTCCAGTTGTAGCTAGAACTAAAAGTGCCATAACAGTAACTCCACCTAGTAAAAGTACAGCTTTAATAATTTGTACCCAAGTTGTAGCAAGCATACCACCAAATGTTACATATATAATCATTAATGCACCAACAATTACAACTGCCCAGTGATATGGAATATGGAATAAAACTTCGATTAGTTTTCCAGCTCCAACCATTTGAGCAATTAAGTAGAAAGTAACAACTGTTAAAGAACCACAAGCAGCAAGAATTCTAACTCTTCTCTCATCTAGTCTATATGCAGCAATATCAGTAAAGTTAAACTTACCTAAGTTTCTTAATTTTTCAGCCATTAAGAAAAGGATAATTGGCCAACCAACTAAGAATCCGATAGCATAAATAATACCATCAAAACCATTTAGATAAATCATACCTGAAATACCTAAGAATGAAGCAGCAGACATATAATCACCTGCAATTGCTAGACCATTTTGGAAACCTGTAATTCCTCCACCAGCTGTATAGAAATCTGAAGCAGATTTTGTTTTACTAGCAGCCCATTTTGTAATACCCATAGTTCCAATAATAAATACAAAGAACATAATCATAGCTTCCATATTTACACCACTTTTAGAATCATCCGCAAATAGTGCTAATGATGATAAACCTAATAAAGTAATTATTTTTAACATTATAATATATCCTTTACATCATTTTTAATATCATTAGTTAAGTCCTCAAACTCACCATTTGCTCTAACAACATAAACTAGAGTTGTTAAGAATGCTATTACAATAATTGCAAAACCTATAGGGAATGCAACCGTCATTGTTTCACCTATTTTTGTAGCAAAGAACTCTTTGTTGAATGCAATAGTTAATATGAAACCATAATAAACTACTAGCATGAAAATTGCTAATTTAATAGCAAAAGAACTTCTTTTTGAAACAAGTTCATGGTATTTAGGATTAGCTTTAATCCTTTCTACTAATTTGTTATCCATTTTTTCTCCTAAAATAAGATTAACTGAAATAGTAAAATATTTTAGTTGCAAAAGCATAGCATTTAAAAAAAAAAGGTTTAAAAAGATTAGAAATAATATAAAATATTATTTCTAAAAGTTAATTTTTTTCTGTTTTGCGAGATTTTTTAGTTTTAAAAATATCATAGAAGTCATTATTGCATCATTTAAAGCATCATGTTTTCCTAAAACTGGTATATCAAGAAAAGTCATAATAGTATCAAACTTTAAATCTATAAAACCGTAGTTATCTTTTGATTTTTTAATATCATAGTATATTCCACTAACTTCAATTCTTTCATTAGGAAGTGGAACTCCTATTAAAGTTTTTGTATATCTTGAAATTATTGACATATCAAAATCTATATAGTAACCAACAATTGGTCTTGAACCAATGAATTCAAGTAGTTTATATATAGCTTCATTTGGTTCAACTGCATTTTCTAAATCAATCTCTCTTAAGTGGTGAACTTTAATTGATTCTATATTTATACTTTTTGATGGTTTTAAATATATATTAAATGTATTTCTCATAAGAACTTTATTTTCTTTAATTAAAACAGCACCAATAGATAAAATCTCATCTTTTTTTGGATTTAATCCTGTAGTTTCACAATCTAAACTAACATACTCTTCAAACGGTGGCTCATCAAATAAAAAATCAAATCTTTTATCTAATAGCTTTTTTCTATTCCATGATTTTAAAATTTTTTTAAACATTTTAATAAATCTTATCTAGTTTAAATACATAGCTTACAAAGTTTTTAAACTCATTTGCAATTTTAAGACTCTCTTTGAGCAAATCTCTCTCTATTTTTCCAATCTCATTTGCATTTATATTGTTGTTTAACTCTTGATTTTGTTGAATAAGTTCTAGTTGATGTCTTAATCTTATTGTGTTTGCTATTTCAAGTGCTTCAAGAATCTCTGCGCTCATTTTTTTATCCAAAATATTTTTCTGTTCTAAAAGTTGAATTCTTTTTACAGTTGTTGTCTCTTTAATTCCCTCTCTTAAAGAAAAACTTCTAATTCCGTGAATAATTGGGAATATAACTGCTTTTTTAATATTTATTAAATCATTTTTCCCCATAAAATTTGATACAGTTG
>NZ_JBAZAH010000078.1:0-5745 GCF_041672065.1 Aliarcobacter sp.
AAGTGCCGCATTATTATTTTTTATATATTCAAAAAGTGTATTCATAACTATATTTGCAGTTTTTTTATCTAAATTTCCCGTTGGTTCATCTGCAAATATTATATTTGGTTTTTTCATTAAAATTCTAGCAATAGATAATCTTTGTTGCTGTCCACCACTAAGCTCTCCAACACCTTGATTTAAAACATGAGCTATATCTAACTGCTCTAAAAGTCTATTGTCAATCTTCTCTTTGCTTAATAGTGTTGCTATTTGAAGATTCTCAATTGCACTAAATCCTCTAAATAAATAGTGTGCTTGAAAAACTATTCCAAAATCTTCTCTTCTTATTTTTAAAAGCTTATCTTGCTTTAAAGAGTATATATCTTTATTTTTAAAAACAACAGTTCCAGATGTTGGTTTTAAAAGTGAAGATAATATATTTAAAAGAGTTGATTTTCCACTACCACTACTTCCAATAATTGCTATTGACTCTTTCTCTTTTATATCTAAATTTATATTTTTAAAAAGTGGATAATCAAAATTGTGTTCAATATTTGAAGCTTTTAGAAGTAAAGAGGAGTTGAGTGTTTTATTAGATTTTTTTTCACTCACAACTCTCTCCTTTATTTTAAATAGTTAAAAACTACTTACTATTTTCCCATTTGTTTTGCAACTTCAGCTGCGAAATCTTCTTCTTTTTTCTCGATTCCTTCACCAAGTTCAAATCTAACATAAGATGTAATTTTAATTGATGGATCAACTTCAGCAATTGCTTGCTCAACAGTTTGTTTATCATTCATTACATAAGCTTGAGATAAAAGTGCAAATCTTCCATCTAATTGAGTGTTATCAGTAATATATCTCTCAATTTGTCCAGGAATAATATTTGCCCAAATTTTTTCAGGTTTTCCAGCAGCTCTTAACTCATCTTCAAATCTTGCTTTTGCTAGTGCAATAGCTTCTTCAGTTAATTGAGATCTAGAAACAAACTCTGGAATCTTTTTAAGAGGTTTTTTCAATCTTACTAACTCTTCATTTTCAGCTTCAATCTCAGCTCTAATTGCTCTGTTTTCAGATTCAACAAAAGCTTTGTCTAAATCTTTATATGAAATAACAGTTGGTTTCATAGCAGATGCATGCATTGCAATGTTTCTTAAAAGTGCAGTTGCTTTATCTTTAACACCAGCATCACAAGAAGCAGCTAAAACAACTCCTGTTCTTCCAGTTACATGAACATAACCATTTACAACTTGACCTTCAACACACTCTAATTTTCTAGCAACTAAGTTTTCACCAATTGTTGCAATTTTTTCAGCTAAAAATGTTGAAAACTCTTGCCCATTTATTGTTGAGCTATTTAAAGTTTGTGCATCTTTAATTCCGTTATTTAAAGCATGAGATGTAATCTCTTTTGTAAGATTTACAAAGTTTTCATTTTTTGCAACGAAATCTGTTTGTGCATTAAGCTCTAAAATTACAGCTTTTGTATTGTCACTATTAATTTCAATAGCAACTAAACCTTCAGCAGCAACATTTCCAGCTTTCTTAGCAGCTTTTCCAAGACCAGCCTCTCTTAAAGCTTGAACAGCTTTATCTAAATCTCCACCAGTCTCATTTAAAGCATTTTTACAATCCATCATACCAGCACCAGTTAACTCTCTTAACTCTTTAATTAATTGTGGTGTAACTGCTGCCATTATGCTTCCTCACCTTCTGCAATCTCATTTTCACCCTCTGCTAATGCTTCAGCTAATACCTCATCTTGCTCTTCTTTTGAAATTGGTTCAATAACATCTGCACCATTTTCAGCTAAAGCAGCTTTTCCTTCATTCATAGCTGCAGCCATTTCGTTGCAGAATAAGTGAATTGATCTGATTGCATCATCATTTCCAGGAATTGGTAAATCAACAACATCTGGATCACAGTTTGTATCTAAAGGAGCTACAACAGTAATTCCTAATCTTCTAGCTTCAGCAATTGCAATTTTCTCTTTAACAGCATCAAGAACAAACATCATATCTGGAAGTTTGTGCATCTCTTTGATACCACCAAGGTATAACTCTAATTTTTCTTCTTTTCTTGAAAGCATTAAAGCTTCTTTTTTAGTTAGAAGGTCTAATTGCCCCTCTTCTCTCATTTTTTTAATAATTTCTAATTTTCTAATTGATTTTTTAATTGTTCCAAAGTTTGTAAGCATTCCACCTAACCATCTGTGGTTTACATATGGCATTCCACAAGACTCAGCAGCTTTTTTAATAGTTTCACTAGCTTGTTTTTTAGTACCAACGAAAATCATCGTTTGACCTTCAGCTGCTCTATCTCTAACAACATTATATGTATATCTAAAGTATCTTAGAGTTTTTTGTAAATCTATAATATAGATATTTTTTCTAACACCAAAAATAAATTTTTTCATTTTTGGATTCCATCTTCTTGTTTGGTGTCCGAAGTGTACACCACACTCTAATAGGTCTTTCATTGTAACCATGTTAATTCTCCTTGAATTATGTCTGTTTTTATTTTTTTCTAGGGTTTAGCCTCTGTATCCCTTAATGCTAGTTTTTAAGCTAACACAACCCGAGCAAGGATTGATACATGTGAGGTACTAAATTAAAAATCAAATTGATTTAAAAAATAGAACTGCGATTATATCTAAAGAAAATTAAGATTTGTTTAATTTTTTGTTTTTATTTTGTTTAAGATTTTTAGAATTTCTGTTTTATCACTAAACTCAAATTTTTTATCACCAACTATTTGAGTAGCTTCATCACCTTTTCCAAGAACCAAAACTACACTTTTATCATCTGTTAAAGATATAGCTTTTTTTAAAGCTTCTGCTCTATTCTCTTCTACAATAACATTTGATTTATCATCAATGCCTGCTAATATATCTTCTATTATTTTTTTTGGATCTTCAAATCTTGGATTATCACTTGTTACAACTATATGTTTTGAATATTTTTTTGCAACTTTGCCCATTAAAGGTCTTTTAGCACTGTCTCTATTTCCACCAGCTCCAAAAACACAAATTATATCTTTATTTGGAAAACTTTTTAAAACCTCATCCATACCATCTGGAGTGTGAGCAAAATCTACAATTATAAATGGTTTTTGAGATACTATCTCCATTCTTCCACTAACACTTTGGAAATTCTCAACTGCCTTGCAAATATCATCTAAAGCTCTTTTTGTAGTTATAAAAACAGCAGCTATTGAAGCCATTAGATTATAGATATTAAAAATACCCATCATTTTTGTATTAAAACTATATTTTTTATCTTCATTTGTAAATTCAACACTCATTATATTTTCAATAGTTTTATTTATAACTTGAAAATTTGCTCTATTTTTTAAAGAGTAAGTAAAAGCATTTTTTGAGTTATATTTTAAAACTTCATCATCAATATTTACTAATTTTGTACTCTCATCACTTAAGAATGAGTTTTTTACATCTATATACTCTTCTATAGTTTTATGATAATCTAAATGATCTCTTGTGATATTTGTATGGATTTTTAAAGCAAAATCTAAACCTTCGATTCTATTTTGAGATATTGCGTGAGAGCTTACTTCCATTACAAAAAATTGACATGAATTTTCTATAGCTTTTTGAATATTTACAAAATTTCCAATTTGAACTGGAGTTGTAAGTGAATAATCTTCAACTTGATTTTCATTTATAAAAAATCCTCTAGTTCCTTGAAGAGCTACTTTATAACCCAAATTTAAAAGAATTTTATAAATTGTTGTAGCTGTTGTTGTTTTTCCATTTGTCCCTGTAATTCCAACTATTTTAATAGAACTCATATCTAAATAGTCTTTCAAATTTTTTGATTCTATTATCTTAAAACCACCATTTATAGCAATATCTTTAAATTTTTCGTTATTTTTTGATAATACAAAGATTGAATCTTTTTCTAGTTCATTTGTATTATCTGTAAAGATTTTATTCTTTATGATTAGCTTCATTACTCTTCTCTTCCAATCTTTTATAAAGTTTTACTATCTCTTTATCATGAATAAAATATTCATTAAAACCCTCAAGATAGTTATATGCCATATTGCTAAAACCATTATCTATAAGTTTTGTAACAAAATCATAAAAATCATCTTTTGATTCAATTGCTACTTTTGTAGAGAACATAATATCTTCAAAAGCAACTTTAAATGATCCTCTTTGTTCAATTAACTTTTTAAAATCACTATAATTTATAGCATCAAGCTGATTTACAGTTGTCACATTTAGCTCTTTTAAAAGCATCATCATCTTATCAATGTCTCCATCATAAGCCTTTATAACACCTTTTACATAATCTATTGCTTCTTGCAAATCATCATCTTTTAATATTGTAAAATAGTCAAACAAAGCTATTGCTTTTGAAGCATCTTCTAAAGCAATATCACAAAAAAGTGCATATATTTTGTACTCATCTTTTTGTGGAAAATTATCTACCAATAAAGAGTACAAAAAAAGTGCTTTTTCAAATCTTCTTTGAGCAAAAAGCGAATGTGCATCATTTAATACTCTATTTTCGTTTATCATGTAGTTATTAATCCTCTAAATAGTTTTCTTTTCCTATTGGAACATTAATTATTTTTAAATCTGGATGTATTGCACTTTTAAGCTCTTTTTCTACTACATATTTTAGTGTACTTCCACTTGCACTACATCCAACACAAGCACCTTGTAACTGAATATAAACTTTTGCATTTTTTATATCTAATAACTCAATTGCTCCACCATCTCGTGCAAGCATAGGAGATATTTTTTTACTTATTATATTTTTTACAGGATCTTGTAAATCCTCATCACTAAATGGAAACATTTTTATTTACCTTTTTTTTCATACTTTTTTACAAAAAATATTCCAATAGCAGTTATTGCTAATATAACTGCTATAGTTTGGAATATAAATGTAAGAGTAACTTCATTTTCAAACATTATTTAATCACTTCTTCACATCTAGAACATAGTGTTTCTTCTTTTGTTGAAGTATATTTCCAACATCTAGGACATTTATGTTTGCTTGCCTTATAAACTTTAAACTCACTATCTTCAACTTTAAAACTTCCTAGTAATTCTTTGCTTGAAGTTTCATTTGATAAGCAACTAACCAAAAACCAGTCACTTGATTCTACCTCATCTAAAGCTAAAAACTCTTTATTATCTGTAACTATCTCTAACTCTAAAGTAGATTTTATAATTTTTTCTTTACTTAAAGCATCTTTTATTTCAGAGAACTTCTCTTTTGCTTCTACAAACAACTCATCTTTTATTTCAGATTTTACATCTGGAAGGTTATATTTTTCAAAATCAAAAATATCTTTTGCATCACCTTTTATGATTTTTGGTGCAAACTCAAGTAACTCATCCATTGTATAAGTTAAAATAGAAGCTAGTGTTGAAATAAGTTTTTTTGTAATCATAGCCATAGCTGTTTGAGATGCAGTTCTATGAATATCATTTTTATCATCACAATATAATCTATCTTTACAAACATCTAAATAAATTCCTGATAAATCAACAACTAAAAAGTTATTTAGTTTATTTAAACCTTTTGAAAACTCATAGATTTTAAAACTAGACTCTATCTCATCAAAAACTCTTTTTGCTTTCTCTAAAATCCACTTATCTAAAACACCCAATTTTTCAACTTCAACTAATTTTTCAAGTCCATCAATATTTGCAAGTAAAAATCTTGCTGTATTTCTTATTTTTCTATAAAGTTCACCATTTTGTTTTAAAATATTATCAGAGATTTT
>NZ_JBAZAH010000079.1:0-5579 GCF_041672065.1 Aliarcobacter sp.
AAAATAGCAGCAACTACTTCCATACTATTATCTGTTTCATTTAATGATATTTCACCAATTAAATGTCTTAAATCATGTATTCTTATAGGTTTTGTAATTTCAGCAGCTTCCAATATTCTTTTCCAAGCCCATCTTAGATTTTTAACTTTATCTCCAGTTACTAAAGATTTAAAAACATAACCAGTTTTATCTTTCTTATTTGCTAAAATTTCATATAGTTCATCTGTAATCTCATAACTCATATTTTTTTTAGCTTTGTTAATCTCAAATCCAATGTAATAAACTCTTTTCTCTAAATCAATCATATCCCAAGTTAAACTAAGAACTTCATCTTTTCTTCTACCATGAAGTAAAAATGTAAATATCTCTTTGTATAATGGTTCTTTAAAATCTATAATAGCTCTAAATAATCTTTTTGATTCATCTATGTTTAATGGATAATCTCTTAAATTGTCATATTTTGGTTTATCTACTAATAAAACTGGATTATTAGTTATATATTTATTTTTCATAGCATATTTAAAAATAGCAGATAGGTCAGCTAATAAATTATCAACAGTTTTTGGAGCTTTTGATTTTAATAAAGTATTAGCTAAATTTTGAATCTGAAAAGCTTGTATATTATTAATATATAAATTATCAAATACAGATTTAAAATGAGTTTTATAATTACTTTGCTTTGCTAAAATTGTTCTACTAGATACTGATTTAGAATTTTCTAAATGTTCTATATATATTTTAAATAGCTCTTTAAAAGTTAAATCTTTTTTTATATAGTTGTTATTTAAAATATCATTTTTTAACTCTTCTTTTTTTAAAAATGCAATTTTTGCATTTGTTTTAAATTCATCATTTTCATAACCTAAAACTCTTTTATATCTTTTTTTATTAACTTCAAATATACCTACAAAAACTTTACCTTTATAGTTGTCTTTATAAAAATAAATTCCTTTATAATTAGTAAGAGTTAATTTTGGTAAAGCCATAAATTTTCCTTTAGTGTACAGTTTGGGGTGTAGTTTGTTTTGTTAATATATGTAAATATATAAAAGTAATCTTAATATATAAAAGCTTAAAAGCCTTATAATATAGACTATTTATTTAAAATTGTAAATAAATGAATATATAAGACATAAAGATTTCCTCCTAATGACGCGTGTTCGAATCATGCTGGGGTCGCCATTAAATAAACCTTATTATATCGGTATTGACATAAACAAACTCTAACTAAAATCGCAAAAAATATTATTTAGGTATCCTTACAGGTGTCTCTTTATATTTAATAAAATTATTTATTTCAGCTATTATCAAATATATAAATTAATTATATATACTATTTTATATCGTACTTTATAATTGAATTAGTAATTATAAATAACTAAAAAAACTTTAAAATCTACAGCAACCATAAAAAAAGAGATAGCAACCATAGAATAAACACCAACAACCACAAAAAAAAGAGGAGCAACCGTCAAAAAAGATACAGCAACCACAAAAAGAGCCGTTTTTTTTCCAAATTTGTCAATTTGTAAAAAAAAGAAAGAAAAGAAGAGAGGCAGGATACTGTTTATTGTCTTACTTTGTATCCTTTTTAAAAAATGATATGTTAAAATAAAGAAAAAGGCATAAAATGAAAGAAGTTGTAATTAAAATAAGATTGGAAGATTTAGAAGAAAAAGAAGAGTTATATAAAATTGCAAAAAAAGAGGGCTATAAAACATTCTCAGAATTTTTCAGAGCTAGAATGAAAAAAGATTTTTCAGAAAATTATAGAAGCCAATTAAATAACGTACAAATTAAATCAAATCCAAATGAAATTAGAAACAGTAAAATTGAAGTTAGAATTAGCTTGGAAGATAAAATATTATTTACAAAAAAGGCTTTAGAAGAGGGCTATGAAAATTTATCTTCTTTTGCAAGAGAGAGATTAAAATCTAGTTTATCTGAAGATTATAAAATTGAAATTGATGAGTTAAGTAAAATAAGATTAGATACAGCAAGAACTAGACAAGCAGTTGCAAATTTAACTTCAAATATAAATCAAACTCTTAAAACTTATAATAGTGGAGAACATCCTAGTAAATGGATAGAAAGAGATTTGTCAAATAGAGAGAATTTAATTCCAGAAGTAAAATATCTTATAAAACAAAATAATGAGATTATTAAAACTTTAGATAAGCTACTAAAAAAGAGATAAAGTTATCTTCAAAAAGTATTTTAATATTTGGAATACTATTTAATGTAGGATTGTTAGGATACTTTAAATATACAGATTTCTTGCTTGAAAACTTTAATGGAATATTTGGCTCTAATATTCCTTTACCTCATATAATTCTTCCTTTAGGTATTAGCTTCTTTACATTTACTCAAATAGCATTTTTAGTAGATGCATATAGAAAGGAAGCCAAAGAGTATAGTTTGGTAAACTATATGCTGTTTGTAACATACTTTCCACACTTACTTGCAGGTCCAATTTTACATCATAAAGAGATGATGCCTCAATTTGCAAGTAAATATAACTGGGTTAAAAATTATAGAAATATAGCATTGGGTCTGTTTATATTCTCAATAGGATTGTTTAAAAAAGTTGTAATTGCAGATACATTTGCTCCTTGGGCAACAGCTGGATTTGATACAGCAACAACTTTAAATTTAATAGAAGCATGGGCAACAAGTTTAAGTTATACTTTCCAACTATACTTTGATTTTAGTGGATATTGTGATATGGCTATTGGAATTTCTTTAATGTTTAATATTAAACTTCCAATTAACTTTAACTCTCCATATAAAGCTTTAAGCATTCAAGACTTCTGGAGAAGATGGCATATGACATTATCTAGATTTTTAAGAGATTATATCTATATTCCTCTAGGTGGAAATAGAAAAGGTAATGCAAGAACATATGTAAATTTACTTTCTACTTTTTTAATAGGTGGACTATGGCATGGAGCAGGATGGACATTTATCATCTGGGGAGCATTGCATGGTATTGCACTTGCAATTCATAGATTATGGCAAAGCTTAGGGTTTAAAATGTGGACTTGGTTCGCATGGTTTATTACATTTAACTTTATAAATATAACATGGATATTTTTTAGAGCAAAAGATTTTGAGAGTGCTATGAAAGTATTAAAGGGGATGTTTAAAGGTAATTTGGTAATTTCTCAAGAGTTTGCAAATGTTATTAACTATTTGAATCCAATGATAAATTACTTTAAATTAACAGGAGTAAAATATACTGGAATTGTAAATATTTATATGTTAGAGATGATTGTTTTAGCATTTGTTTTAGTTTTAGGGTTTAGAAATAGTATGGAGTTTAATAAATACAAATTTACTTATTTAAATTCTTTATACATAGCAATAATTATTTTTATATCAATGATAATTGGATTTTTTGGTACAAATATAAAATCTGAATTTTTGTATTTTAATTTTTAAGGTTGATGATAATGAATAAAAAAAGATTTATAATTTTTATATTTTTGAATTTAATTACTTTACTTATAATGTATATAACATCATTTTATTATCAATTAGGGGCAAATGTAAAATCTGAATCATGGATTGAACCAATGTACCAAATTAAAGATAAAAAAGTTTTAGACATTGGTAATCAAAATAAAATAATTATAGTTAGTGGATCAAATTCACTTTTTGGGATTAATTCAGAAAAAATTTCAGAGATAACTAATAAGTCAGTATTAAATTTAGCAGTACCTATAAGTCAAGGATTTGATGGTATATATTCAAAATATGGATACAGTGGTAATGATTGGATTAAAGGGTTAAGTCCTAAATATATAAATAAATTACCAATAGATCCAAGAAATACAAATAATCCTAGTTTTCAATATTTATATAAATCCAATGGTAAAGATTATAAATTAATTTCTCATTCACCAGAAGATTGTAAAAGTGTAGAAAAAATAAATAAAGCTTTAATAGATCCATCTAGAAAATGCTGGGCTTATGGCTTATGGTCAGATGGGGCAAAAGATTGGTAAATTAAAAAAAGAAGAAAATGAAATGGTGACAAATTGTCACCATTTGAAATTAAAGAAAATAAGTTGACTAAAAATTTTAGTCAACTTAAAATGAATAAAAGCAATTGATAAATTAGCCTTTAAATTAAGAAAACATAGTTGTCCGAAAAAATCGGACAACTAAAAATAAAATTATTTTCTCTTTACAGCTTTTGCGTTTGGTAAATCTGTTATAGTTCCTTCATAAATCTCAGCAGCCATACTAATAGACTCATGTAGAGTTGGGTGAGCGTGAATTGTAAGAGCTATATCTTGCGCATCACAATCCATCTCAAGAGCAAGAGAGATTTCACCCAAAAGCTCTCCAGCATTCTCTCCAACAATAGCTCCACCAATAAGCTGGTTTGTATCTTTATTAAAAATTAGTTTTGTAAGCCCTGTATTTGAAACATCACTTGCTAGTGCTCTTCCACTTGCACTCCAAGGAAATGAGCTAACTTCATAGTTAATACCAGCTTTTTTAGCTTCAATTTCAGTCATTCCAGCCCATGCAATTTCTGGGAAAGTATAAGCAATAGAAGGTATCTGTTTTGGTTCAAAATAAACTTTATGTCCAGCAATAACTTCAGCAGCTACATGCCCTTCATGAACAGCTTTGTGTGCAAGCATAGGTTGCCCAATAATATCTCCAATAGCAAATATATGTGGCACTTTTGTTCGCAGTTGACTATCAACTTTGATTAATCCTTGTTCATTTACTTCAACACTTGTATTTTCAAGTCCAAGTTTGTTTCCATTTGCACTTCTTCCAAGAGCAACTAAAACTGCATCGTATAAAATCCCTTCCTTAGGTGCATTTTCACCTTTAAACTCTACATAAATTCCATCTTGTTTTGGAATTATACTTTGAGTTTGAGTTTTACTCATGATATTAAATCTATCTTTATTTGCTTTTGTATAAAGTTTTATCAAATCAGCATCAGTTCCAGTCATAAGTTGCTCTCCACGAATTGCAACATCAACTTGACTTCCCAAAGTTGAATAAACTGTACCCATCTCAAGACCAATAATTCCACCACCAAGAATTAAAAGTTTTTTAGGTACTTCTTTTACCTCTAAAGCATCTGTTGAATCCCAAATTCTAGGATCTTCATGAGGAATAAATGACATTTTAGAGCTTTGACTTCCAGCTGCAATAATACAGTAATCAAAACTTACTTTTGTTTTTTCATCACTGTTTGTAAGAGCAACTTCAACACTATGTTCATCTAAAAATGTTGCATAACCTTGAATATGGTTTACTTTTCTCATTTTAGCCATTGCATCTAAACCACCAGTTAGTTTTTTTACAACACCACTTTTATACTCTGCAACTTTTTTTATATCAATTTTTGGCTCTTCATAAAATATTCCAGCATTTTTTATATGTTTTGCCTCTTCAATAACCTTTGCAACATGAAGTAAAGCTTTAGAAGGAATACAACCTACATTTAAACAAACTCCACCTAAAGTTGAGTATCTCTCAACTATAGTTGTTTCAAATCCTAAATCCGCACATCTAAAAGCAGCAGAATAACCACCAGGTCCTGCTCC
>NZ_JBAZAH010000080.1:0-5032 GCF_041672065.1 Aliarcobacter sp.
GCAAAAAGACCAGAGGATAGAAATGCACTTTTAAATGCAGCTTTAAAAGCTCATCCAAAACTTATGTTTGGAAGTGATAGCGCTCCTCATCCAAAACATAAAAAAGAGTGTTGTGGTTGTGCAGCAGGAGTTTTCACATCGCCTATTGCTTTGCAAGTATTAGTGGAACTTTTTGAAAAACACAGTGCCTTAGAAAATTTAAATAATTTTGTATCAAATAATGCACAAAAAATTTATGGATTAAATTTAGAAGATAAAACTATAAAGTTAGTTAAAAAAGATTTTATAGTTCCAGCTATTTATGAATATAAAGATGAAAAAGTTGTTCCTATGTATGCAGGAAAAACTATATCTTGGAGTATAGAAGAGATTACAAAATAAGCTAAATTTTTTTAGCTTATTGTTGGATTTGAGCTTTTTCTTTCGCTTAGAAGTTTTTTAATATTTTCAGCATTCTCTTTTGCTTTTTGTTCTCTCTCTTCTCTCATTAATCTTAGTGTTTCAAGAGTCTCTTGTTTCTCTTTATCAAGATTTGATAATAACTCTATAGCTTTTCTATTATTTGAAATACCACAACTTGCTAAAAATTTCTCTTTTTTATTTACATAAACTATACTCTCATTTGATTCAGCATTTTTATTAAATACTATAATATCGCCCTCTTTAAGGTTTAATATCTCTAAAGTGCTCATCTCTGTCTCTGCCATAATTGGCTCAATTTTCATTCTAGCACCAGAAATTAAGGTTTTAATATCCTGTTTTCTACTTAGTTTTGTATTTTTACCTTCACTAAATATTTTGTCAACAATTTTATTTAAAAGTGGTTCAATATAAGAGATTGGATAACAAATAGATAAAAATCCTGAATCCTCATCAATAGTTATTTCAAAAACAACAAGTAAAACGATATCGTGATCTGAAACTATTTGAATAGCATTTGCATTTGTATCACTTGATTCAATTTTAAAATTTAAGCTAGAAACATCACTCCAAGTTTTATATAAAATTTTTATAAACATTCTATAAAAATGCTCTAAAATTTTTATCTCTATTTCTGTAAGTTCTCTATCAATACTATCCATAGTATTAACAGCACCACTTCCTAATAAATCAGCAATTACTTTATGTGAAATTGTAGGGTTGCACTCAATTACAATTCTTCCATCAAGTGGTTTCATTGAAAGAGTACTTAAAGATGTAACTTGTGGAATAGATAAGATAAACTCTCCATAAGTCATCTGTTCTATTGACATCAGTTTAACATCAACCATTTTTCTAAGCATTGAGCTTAAATCATTTGTAAACTCTCTTAACATCTTATCATGCATTGTTGTAAGAGCTTTTAACTGATCAAGAGTAACTCTATTTGGTTTTTTGAAATCATAAATAGTAAAACTTTTCTCTTTTGCTGCAAACTTATCAAGAGGATTTGTTCCATCAATATCATCACCTTGCTCAGCAATATCTAAAAGAGCATCTATCTCATCTTGACTTAAAAATTCTGCCATTATTTAACCTCTTAATTCAATATCAACATCAATAGCACCCATTTGCTTAAGCATTTGAAGAGTATCAATTATTTCGCTCATTGGGAGTTTCATAACTTTCATTGAACGAACCAAATCTGAAACTGTAGGATCTTTTTTTGTATTTATCATAGAGTTATTTATATCAACCACAGGTTTATCAGCTATTTTAATTCCATCTCCAACATCAACACCTTTGTTAATTGTCGGATTATTCCAATCTACAACATCTAAATTTGTTTTATCTATTCTAAGAGTAAAACTATCTCTTGATATAGTAATTGGAGTAATTGGAATATCACCTCCAGCAATAACAGCTTCTCTATTTATATCAATAATAAGTTTTTTCTTCACATTTGTCTCTAGTTCTATATTTTCAACTAAAGCTATAAACTCTACTATAGACATATCAGAAGGTTTTATAACATCAATTGTTCTTGTATCTATAGCTTTTGCTATATTATTTTCAAATTTTTCATTTATTTTTTGCTCTATTAAGTGTGCAGTTTTTGCTGAATTTTTATAAAGACTTAGTTGAATTGATTTTTCATCTTGTAAATTAAAATCAATCTCTCCTTCAACTGTTGCACCCTCATAAATAAATCCAGTTGTTTTATTATTTGCGTTTGCTACAACAGTTCCTTGAGCAACCGCATAAACATTTCCATCAACCCCTTTTAATTGAGTCATTAAAAGTTCACCATAATCAATAGATTTTGAATCACCAATAGTTGAAACTGTAACTTTTATTTTATCACCTTGCCTTGCAAATGGTGGTAAATCTGCTGTTACCATAACAGCTGCTATATTTTTTGAATTAATAGAGCCTTGTGGAATTTTTATATAAGAGTTTGTAAGTAGGTTTTGAAGACTTTGCATTGTAAATTTAGATTTATCTCCAGTTCCTGGAAGTCCTACAATAAGACCATAACCTATTAGTTGGTTCTCCCTTATTCCTATAATATTTGAAACATCTTTTATTTTTTGACCAAAAAGTGATGAAATAAGCAAAATTGAAAAAAATAAAATTCTCAAATAAATCCTTTATAAAATTTAAGTTTACATTTTATCAAAAATTTAATAAAAAAAGGTATAATCAAAGTAAAATTTTAAACTATTAGGGCTCAAGATTGAATATTTTTATATATGGAAAAGATGATTTCAGAAAAGATATAAAGAGAATTTTAGGTGAATCTAAAATAGATGAAAAACTACAAAATATATCTATTGCCGAAATTTTAAATTTAGAAGATTTGAAAGAGCAGATTGCCTCAAATCCAGATGATGTTTTTTTAATTGATGATGAAAAAATATTTAAAAAGTCTAAATTTGGATTTTTAAAAGCAAAAGATGCAATAGAAGAGGAGTTTTTACTTCAATGTGGAGTTAGTGAGCTATCTATTGACTCTTTTGAAGAGATTCCAAACTATATTACAAGAAAATATGATAGATTAAATTTTAAAAAAGAGCCTAGTGATAGTGAAATTATAAATGAGGATGATCTTGATAATTTAGTTTTAGCAAAAGATGAGGAAAAAGATTTGAATGTAGACTCAAATCAATCTTTTTTAGAAGATGATATTGTAGATACTGAAAAAAAAGAAGATAATACAAAAGATGAACATACAGATAATTTTGAAGAAGATTTTGGTTTGAATAATATAGAGCTAGACTATGACGATAAGGACTCTTTAACTGATAAAAGTGAAGCTATTGAGAGTATGAAAAATGAAGAAGATATTCTAAATTTAGATAGTTTTATCTCTGAAGATTTTGATATGAATGATTTTAAATTAGATGAAGATTTTGATTTAAATTCAATTGATGAGATGCTTTTAGATAGTGATGATAAAAATATTACTGAAAGTGATGATAAAAATAAAAATGAAGAGTTGTTTGATAACAACAAAGAGAAAGTTTTTATAAATACACCAGAAAACTCTTTAGATTCAAATTTTGATATTGAAAATTTAGATGAAGATAATAATCAAGAAGAGATATTTTTAGGAGATATTGAAAAACAATTAGAAGAGAGTTTAGATTTAGATGAAGTTGATTTAAAAGAGGAGACTCAAGAAGATAATCAAATCAAAAAAGAGTATAATAGTGCAGAAAATGATGTTGTAAAAGAAGAAAATTCTAATTTAAGTATCCAAAAGGAAGATAAAAATATGAATAATTTTTTAGATATAGATAGTATTAGTGAAGCTGATATTCTAGATGCTTTAGGACTTGATAATTCAAAAGATGAAATGAACTCATCTTTGAATAGTGGAAATAATATAGATGATTCAAGTGATAATTTTAAAGCAAGTAGTATAGATTTAAATGCTTCAAATATTGATGATGTTACTGCTTTACTTTCAAAACTTTTGAAAAACAAGAGTGTAGAGTTGTCAATTAAAATAAAAGAGTAGTATGGATTTATTAGCAATTTCACAAAATACTGTAAAAATTATATTACTAATAGGTCTTCCATCATTAATTGTAAGCATGATTATAGGACTTATAATCTCTATATTTTCAGCCGTAACTCAAGTAAACGATGCTTCACTTTCATTTGTTCCTAAAATGATTATTGTATCAGCTTTTATCCTTTTTTCTCTCCCTTGGATTGGTGAACAAATAGGTGGATTTGCATCTGATTTATGGAATCTAATTTTGGTTTTTGGACAATAATTTGATAGAAAAACTTTATAATTTGAAAAAGAGTCAAATAGAGCAAAAACTTATAGAAAAAGCTAGTTTACAACAAGAGATATATCAAATAGATGAAAGCGTTGAAAAATTTACACAAGATATAAATACAGCAACTGTTCAAAAGCTTGGATCAATATCTGACTTTATGGTTTTATCTATGCATAAAAATTCTATTAGATATGAGATAACGAAACTTATAAAAAGAAAAAACGAACTTTTAAAAAAAGTAGAAGCACTATTTTTAGAGATAATTGAACTTCAAAAAGAGAGTGAGCAGTATAAATATATTTTAGAAGAAGAGAAAGAAGAGAGAAGAAAAGCTAAGATGCACGATGAGATGCTACAAAATGAAGAATTTATACAAAGTTCATATATAAGGGGTTAGATTTGATTTTTAGATTTTTAATACTAATGATATTTCCAATATTTCTATTTTCAAATGAAGATAGTAGCGCTTTAACAAAACAAAGATTAGAGATACTTCAACTAAAAGAGGATTTAACACAATTTTATAAAAAAAGAGAAGAAGAGGATTTAGCAAGAAAAAAAGAGATTGAAGATATTCTTAAAAAAATAGAAGATGAGAAAAATAGTATAAATTTAATAAAAGAGCAAAATGAAGAGTTATTAAAAGAGATTAGGGGTCAAATTGTTAGCAAAACAACAAAAATTTATGAACAAATGAAACCAAAAGTAGCTGCTTTAGTGTTTGATCAGATGATATTAGAAGGTAAAATTGAAGAAGTTTTTGATATAATCATTAGATTAAAAGAGTCAAATGTTTCTGTAATTATGAGGTCTTTGAG
>NZ_JBAZAH010000081.1:0-5024 GCF_041672065.1 Aliarcobacter sp.
ATGTTGTTATATCTAAAGTCATAGACTGTAAAAAGTAAAAGATTTGAAGTTAGTACTTCAATCTTAAAAGAATATATTTTTTAGCTAAAAGCTAGGTTATATATTCATAAATTTATTATACGAGGAATTAAGATGAGAGTAAACAATGAAGAGATTTTTATAGAAAAAGAGATAAGTTTGTATGAACTACTTATCTCTAAAAATTTTGAACCATCTAAAGTTGCTGTTGAATTAAATCAAAAAATTGTTCCAAAAATTGAGTATGAGACTACTTTTTTAAAAAATAGCGATGTTTTAGAGATAGTTTGGTTTGTTGGTGGCGGATGATAAATATAGAGCTAAACGGCAAAAATATTCAAACAGAGCATAAATCAGCTTTTGCTTTAAGAGATAGTTTAAATAAAAATGCAATTATTATATTAAATGGTTTTATTTTAGAAAAAGATTTGCAAATAAATAGTGGTGACTCTTTGGTGATTATTGAAAAAGGAAAAATGCCATCAAGTGATGAGTTGGAAGCTACAATGGTGTCAAGACACACTCCAAAAGTTCATCAAAAAGTAAAAAATAGCAAAGTTGCTATTGCTGGACTTGGTGGACTTGGCTCTAATATTGCTGTTATGTTAGCAAGAATTGGAGTTGGAGAGCTTTTATTAATTGATTTTGATATTGTAGAGCCTAGCAATTTAAATAGACAAAGCTACTATATAAAGCACTTAGGTATGAATAAAACAGATGCACTAAAAGAGCAGTTAAAAGAGATTAACCCATTTATCAAAATTATTACAAAAAATATAAAAATAGATGAATCAAATCTAAAAGAGCTTTTTGCCTCTTACGATATTATTTGTGAGGCTTTTGATAAAGCAGATCAAAAAGCAATGCTTATAAATGGTATTTTGCAAAATTTTCCAGATAAAAAGATAGTCTCTGGTTCTGGAATGGCTGGATACGATAGTTCAAACAAAATTTCTACAAAAAAAGCACTAAAAAATCTATTTATTTGTGGTGATTTAGAAGCAGAAGCCAGAGTTGGAATGGGACTTATGGCTCCAAGAGTAACTATTTGTGCTGCTCATCAAGCAAATATGATTTTAAGGCTTATTTTAGATATTTACGATGTATAAAAATAGGAAAATATTATGAATGATATATTAAAAATAGGAAAATATGAGTTTAATTCAAGATTTATTTTAGGTTCTGGTAAATTTTCACTTCCACTTTTAGAAGCTGTTATAAAAAATGGTGAAGCTCAAATTATTACTTTGGCTTTAAGAAGAGCAAATAGTGGTGGTGTTGAAAATATTTTAGATTATATTCCAAAAAATATAACTCTGCTTCCAAACACTTCAGGAGCTATCAATAGCGATGAAGCTTTAAGAGTAGCAAGGCTTTCAAGAGAGCTTGGATGTGGAGATTTAGTAAAACTAGAGATTATTAAAGACTCTAAATATCTTCTACCTGATAACTATGAGACAATAAAAGCAACTGAAAAATTAGCAAATGAAGGTTTTACAGTTTTACCATATTGTTATCCTGATTTGTATGTAGCAAGAGATTTAGTAAATGCAGGAGCAGCTGCAGTTATGCCTTTGGGTTCTTTAATAGGAAGCAATAAAGGGCTTTTAACAAAAGAGTTTATTCAAATCTTAGTAGATGAGATAGACTTACCAATTATTGTTGATGCTGGAATTGGAAGACCATCACAAGCTTGTGAAGCTATGGAGATGGGTGTTGATGCTGTTATGCTAAATACTGCTGTTGCAACAGCAAATGATATTGTTTTGATGTCAGAGGCTTTTAAAAATGCGATAAAAGCTGGAAGAGCTACTTATTTATCAGGTCTTGGAAGAGTTTTAGATAAAGCCGAAGCTTCAAGTCCATTAACAGGTTTTTTGGGAGATGATAATTGAAAGAGATAAATCATCAACTCTTTTATAAAGATATGGAGGATATTGAATCTGATATTGAATCAATTATCACATCATCTATGCAAAATTTTAACTACTCAAAATATAGTAAAGATGATGTTAAAAGAGCCCTAAAAAAAGATAGATTAGATTTAGAAGATTTTAAAGCCCTACTTTCACCAAATGCAGAAGAGTTTTTAGAGATTATGGCACAAAGAGCAAAAGAGGAGACTAGAAAAAATTTTGGTAACTCTATTTTGCTTTTTACACCTTTGTATATTGCAAACTATTGTGAAAATGAGTGTACATATTGTGGTTTTAAAGCAACAAACAAAATAAAAAGAGCAACACTTACAACACAAGAGCTTGAAAATGAGTTACAAACTATTGCAAAAACTGGTTTAAAAGAGATTTTACTTTTAACAGGAGAAGCCAGAAGAAAATCAAGTGTTAGTTATATTGCAAGTGCTGTTAAACTTGCAAGAAAATATTTCTCAACTGTTGCTCTTGAGGTTTATCCTGTAAATTTAGATGAGTATAAACTACTTCATGAAAATGGAGCTGATTTTGTAGCTGTTTATCAAGAGACTTACAATAGAAAAAAATATGAAGATGTTCATCTTTGGGGTTCAAAAAGAAACTTCTCTTATAGAATAAATGCTCAAGAAAGAGCCTTAAAAGCTGGATTTAGAGGGGTTGCTTTTGGAGCCTTATTAGGACTTGATGATTTTAGAAAAGATGCTTTTGCTGCTGCACTTCACGCAACACTAATTCAACAAAGATATCCTCATGCAGAGATTAGTTTTTCAGTTCCAAGATTAAGACCATATATAAACAATAAAAACAACAACTCAAATGATGTTTATGAAAAACAGCTTCTGCAAGTTATGTGTGCATATAGAATTTTTATGCCTTATGCAACAATCACAATATCAACAAGAGAGCGAGATGTTTTTAGAGATAATGTTGTTGGTCTTGTTGCAAATAAGATTTCAGCAGGAGTTAGTGTTGGTGTTGGAGGGCATGATGAAGAGAAAAAAGGTGATGAACAGTTTGAAATATCTGATGAAAGAAGTGTAGAAGATGTTCACACTATGATTTTAAATAAGAGCTTACAACCTGTTTATTCAAATTTTATAAGAGTTTAAAATGGCAATTATTGTAACAAATCGAAAACTTTGTTGTGATGATTTTTTAAGAAGAGTTGAACTACTTGCTAGTTCAAAACCAAATGCAATAATTTTAAGAGAGAAAGATTTAGAAAATTGTGATTATGAATCTCTTGCAATAGAGGTTAAAAAGATTTGCCAAAAGTATGGTGTGGATTTTTTTGTAAATAGCTTTATAGATGTAGCAATAAAATTGAATATAAAAAATATTCAACTCTCTTTTGATGATTTTTTAAATTATCAAGATAGATTAAATAGCTTTTCAAATATCTATGTATCTATTCACTCACTAACTGAAGCAAAAACTGCCCAAAATTTAGGTGCAGATGCAATTATTGCTGGACATATTTTTGAAACTTCTTGTAAAGAGGGTTTAAAACCAAGAGGTTTGGCTTTTTTAAAAGAGCTTTATGAAAATATTGATACTCCTATTATTGCAATTGGTGGGATAAATGAGAAAAATTTTAAAAATGTTTTAAATAGTGGTGCAAAAGATTTTTGTATTATGAGTGAAGGTATGAAAACAGACACTCCAGAATCTTTTTGCGATAAATTTAAATTATAAAAGGAGTTAAAATGTCATTTTCAAGACAATTAAAACAAAAAGCTATAAAAGTTTGGGAAGATGGTTATAATCACCCATTTGTACAAGAGTTGGGAGCTGGGACTTTAGAAAAAGAGAAGTTCAAATTTTATTTACTACAAGATTATTTGTATCTTTTAGAGTATGCAAAAGTATTTGCAATGGCTATGACAAAAGCAGATGATGAGAAGATGCTTGGAAATCTTAGTGCTATTACAAAAGCAACTTTAGTTGATGAGATGAAACTTCACCATCTGTATATGAAAGAGTTTGGTATTAGTGATGAAGAGGTTAAAAATGTAAGAGCTAGTTTGTTTAACAGAACTTACACAGCAAATATGCTTGCAACTTCTTTAAAAGGTGATTTAGCACACACTTTAGCAACTGTATTTCCTTGTGCTTGGACATATTGTGATTATGGTAAAAGATTAAAAGAGCAATATAAAGATACTTTAGAAAATAATTTCTATAAATCTTGGATAGAAACTTACTCAGGAGTTGAGTTTGAAGAGTCATTTGAGTGGTTTTATGATGCACTTGATGAGCTTGTAAAAAACAGAACAGAAGCTGAAAAAAAAGTGGTTGAAGATATTTTTATATCAAGTGTTGAGTTTGAGTATATGTTTTGGGATATGGCTTATAATAAACAGATGAGTTATGTGAAAAACAATTAAATAGATTTAAAGATAGTAAAAGAAGAGTAATTTTGCTCTTCTTTTTTAAATTAACTTTTAGATAATTCTAGTTTTATAAATTCAAAGATTTCATTATCAATATTTTCAAATCCATCTTTTATAGATAAATTATCACCCAATGATTGAATAATATCATTTTCTATAATCTTTAAAGTTTTATCTTTAAATTTTTCTACTATATTTTCAAACTGTTGTAGTTTTGTTTTTGCTTCAAAAGAGAAAGGTTTTAAAACAATATAGCTTGAAGTTAGATTTAGCTGATTTAAAATATCAGATAAAAGCAAATATTTTTCTATATTACTTCCTACTCCAAATACAACAAAAACTTTGGTATCTTTTATAATTTCTTTTTCAATTAGATTTTTATCAAAATTCTTATCTTCTAGTGGAAGTAATTTTAAATCTAAATTGCCTAACTCTTTTTTTTTAAGATAGTTTAAAAAATTAATACCCGCTCCACCTAAACCTATAATTGTAACTTTTTTCATTGTTCACCTTTTTTCAAATTTATAAATACAGTTTAACAAATAGTTGCGACATCTTGTGTCGCAAAATCTATTAAGTTCTACTTTCTAAAATCTTTTTCTTATATTTTAAAATATCAGTTAAAATACTATCATCTGCAACACCTAAAATCTTATTTCTTAAAGTATTTGCTTCATCTTTA
>NZ_JBAZAH010000082.1:0-4792 GCF_041672065.1 Aliarcobacter sp.
TCTAATCATACTTTTAAAGATCTTAATTTTAAACCGTACTGGTCAAATTGGACGGGAATTATAATAGGAAAATCTTACTTTGTCAAGAGGTTTGCGCTTAACTTTGGCTTAAATTTTGGAATTCTTTCTATTTTGTTGAAAAATGCCCATTTTTAGGACATTTTTTATTAATTTTCTTTTATCATTGATATATAATCAGCTAAAAGCTCTAACTCTTGTTGACTTCTTGCATCTATATGAGCTTTCATTATTGTTTTAAACTCTCCACCATATGTTCCATCTTTATAACCTTTAAATATAGTTAATAACTCCTCTTTAGAATAATCATTAATTGGTTTAGATACACCTAATGCTTTTGCATCACCTTTTAAACCATGACACGAACTACAAGATTTATATAAAGTTTTACCATCTTTTACTACTACAATTATATCTTCAGATATTGTCTCTTCTACATTTTCATCAACAAACTCCTCTTGAGCAACAACTTCTTCTTTTACTGCTAGTTCTTTAACATCTTTTTTATCTTCACTTGAACAAGATATAAATAAAAACATCGACACAAAAGTTAAAATAAACATTCTCATAATAAACTCCTTTTTAATTGATATAAGTAAAAATAAAATCATCTTTATAATCTATTTTTACAACTCCACCTTTTTTTAACTTTCCAAATAAAATCTCATCTGTCAATGGATTTTTTATTTTATCTGATATTACTCTATTTAAAGGTCTTGCACCCATAGTTTTATCGTAACCTAAATTTGCCAACTCATCTTTAGCTTTTTTACTAATCTCTATTTTTATTTTTTTGCTCTCTAGTTGTCTTTCCAAATCCTCTATAAACTTACCAACAACTTTTGAAACAATATCTAAACTTAAGCTATCAAAACTAACAACTGCATCAAGTCTATTTCTAAACTCTGGTGCAAAAAATTTGTTTATAGCTTTTCCTTCATTTAGTTTTTCATTTTTTGCAAACCCCATAACATTTGCTTCAGCAACTCCAAGATTTGAAGTCATTATTAATATAACATTTTGAAAATCAGCTTTATTTCCACTATTATCAGTTAGTTCTGCATTATCCATAACTTGAAGCAAAATTGACATTAAATCTGGATGGGCTTTTTCAATCTCATCAAGTAATAAAACTGTATGTGGATGTTTTCTTATAGCTTCTGTTAAAAGTCCACCTTGTTCAAATCCAACATACCCAGCAGGTGCTCCAATAAGTCTTGAGATTGCATGAGCCTCCATATATTCACTCATATCAAATCTTTCAAAATGGATTCCTAGCTGTAAAGATAGCTCTTTTGCAACTTCTGTTTTTCCAACTCCAGTTGGTCCTGTAAATAAAAAACTTCCAATTGGTTTTTTATCAACTCCCAATCCTGCTTTATTTCTTTTTATTGCTTGAACTATTGATACTATTGCTTTATCTTGTCCAAAAACTCTTTTTTGCATATTTTTTTCTAGATTTTTTAATAGTGTCAAATCTGATTTTGTTGCACTTCTTGAGGGAATATGAGCCATTTTTGAAACTACATCTTCAACATCTTTTGAAGTTATTGTTATATTTGAATCACTTTTTGTTTTTAAAGTTGTTGATAATTCAATCTTTTTACTAGCACCCACCTCATCAATAACATCTATTGCACAATCTGGTAAAAATCTATCTTGAATATATTTTTTACTAAGTTCAACTGCACTTATAATTGCACTTTTTGAATATTTTACTTTATGAAACTCTTCATATTTTGATTTTAATCCTTCTAATATTAAAATTGAGTCTTCAACACTTGGTTCATTTATATCAACCTTTGCAAATCTTCTACTAAGAGCTTTATCTTTTGCAAAATCATTTCTATACTCAGAGAAAGTTGTAGCTCCAATACATCTTAGTTTTCCACTTGCTAAAAGTGGTTTTAATATATTTGAAGCATCCATAGCACTTCCACCAACACTTCCAGCTCCAACAATTGTATGAATCTCATCTATAAATAAAATTGCATTTGGAATTTTGCTTATCTCTTTTAGAAGAGATTTTAGTTTTTTTTCAAAATCTCCTCTATATTTTGTTCCAGCTAACATCGAACCCATATCCAGTGAAAAAACTTTTGAATCTTCTAAAAATGGTGGAACTTCACCTGAGGCAATTTTTAAAGCTAAACCTTCTGCAATTGCTGTTTTTCCAACTCCTGGTTCTCCCACTAAAAGTGGATTGTTTTTCTTTCTTCTTCCTAAAATCTCAATTACTCTTTGTAACTCTTTATCTCTTCCAATTACTGGATCAATTTGATTTTTTTTAGCAATTGCCACAAGTTCACTTGAGTTTTGATCAAGCACTTTATCATTTTGTTCATCTCTATTTTCAACACCTGTATCATCTTTATGAGAAATCTCTTCAAGAATATCAACTCTTTGAATTCCAAGTTTTTTTAATAAATATGTAGCATAAGCATTTTCATCTTTTAAAATTGCCACAAACATATCTTCAACATTTGCTTTTGTTTTTCCACTACTTTGAGTATGTGCAACCATATATTCAATAGTTGAAGATAAAGCTATAGTCTCAATTGGCTCATCAACAATATTTTCAGGTAACTTTGGCGTTGTATCATCTACATATTTTTTTAAATCTTCAAATAGTTTTATGCTATCTACATTTAAATCTTCAAATAGCTCTTTTATTGTTTGACTATTTATTAACATTAAAAAAATATGTTCCAATGTTAGGTACTCATGTCTATTTGTTTTTGCGTAGTTTATAGATTTTGCAAAAATCTCTCTTAACTCTTTACTTATCATTTTACTCTTCTTCCATAACAGCTTTTAAAGGAAAGCCTTTCTCTCTTGACATAGTTTTTACTTGAGCTACTTTTGTAGAAGCAATTTCAAAACTATAAACTCCACAAAGTCCTTTTCCATTGTTGTGAATATTTAACATTATAGTTTCAGCTTCACTATTTGTTTTTCTAAATACTTTTACTAAAACATCAATTACAAAATCCATAGTTGAATAGTCATCATTTAATAAAAAAACATTATACTTCTTTGGCTCTTCTACTTCTAAATCTTCATTTAACTCTATTTCAATCTCATTACTCACATTAAACCCTTATTATTTTTACTATGTTAAAATCTTTTTTTCAAAAGATACAAATTATAACAAAAAAGAGATTATTATGAAGATTGATCCAAAAGATTATATAAACAAAGCTATTTTTATAACTGCAACCAATACAGATGTTGGTAAAACTTATGCTTGTGAAAAGTTTTTAAACTTTTTTGCAAATGCTAATTTAAGAGTTGGTTACTTTAAACCTATTGAAACAGGTGTACAAAATAGTACTCCACTTGATGGAAGTAAAATGTTAAATCTAGCAAAAAAACTAAACAAAGATTTTAAACATATATCTATAAATGATTGTGTTCCATATCAATTTACTCTTCCCGCTTCACCTTATGTTGCAAAAGAGAACTCAAAAATAGATATAGAGTTTTTAAAAGAGAAAAAAGAGTATCTACAAGAATTTTGTGATGTTTTAATAGTTGAAGGAGCTGGTGGTTTAATGGTTCCAATAGAAAAAGATTTTTTTATGATTGATTTAATTAAAGAGTTTAATACAAAAGCTTTGTTAATAACTCCATCAAAACTAGGATCTATAAATGACACCCTACTTTCAATTGAAGCTTTAAAAAATAGAGATATAGATTTTGAATTTTTTATAAATTTGTATTTAGATATAGATAGTTTTGAAGAGGTTTCAAAGCCATTCTTAAAAGATTATTTTAAAGAGTTGAAGTTTTTGCAAGATTATAAAATATAGAGTTTAAAGCTCTATATTTTTACCTTTAAACTCTTTTTTATCTACATCAAAAAACAAAATATCTAGTTTTAGCTCTTTATTTTTAAAATAGTTGTATGAATTTTTTATAATTAATTCATCAAAAGGATAAATTAAATAGATTTTTTCACAATTATCATATTTTGTACCATAAGCATAAAGTTGATACATATCATCTTGTAAAACTCCATTGTAGGCTTTATCTTCGCTTAAAATCTTCCATTTTGTATCTGCTATTATTTTTCCACCATTTATTACAATATCTGGTTTGAGTCTAAATCTTCCAATACCATTTTCATAAGCTAAGTGATGAGTTCTATCTTGCGATTTAATATCTTGAAAATTTGAACTCTTTTTTAAATAACTATAAACAAAACTTTCAAAAAGTAAATTCATATCAAACAGAAGTGCAAAGGCAATATCATTTCCTTTATATGGAGAAAAAGAGTTTTCAAATAAAAAAGTTTTACACCACAATAAAACTTGTTCATAATCTTTCATTTGTCGGTTTAGTTTGATTTTTGAAAAATCTATTTTTATATTGTGTGAAATTTCTATTTCATCAAAAACAAACAAAAATTCCCTAATTCTTTGTTGATTTTTGTTTAATTTTGATTTATTATATAAAAATTGAAGAGTAGTTTTTATAAGCCTATTTTCAACTCTATTGCTAATAAACTCTTCGTATTGAACAAAAAATCTCTCTTTGTGAATTGTGTTATATTTTATTTGTTCAGAAATTTTTAGTTTACCTTTTAAAAATTTTAGATTCTCTTCTTTGCTTATATAATCACTTTTTATGCCATTTCTAACTAATACGGTCAACTCTTCTAAAAACATTGAGATAAATATTTCAAATAAAGGTATTTTTGAAGATTTTAAATTTGCAACACTAAGATTTTTAAATGGAGAGTTTTTTAAAGTTTTTAACATTTTTATTAAAA
>NZ_JBAZAH010000083.1:0-4585 GCF_041672065.1 Aliarcobacter sp.
AAACTAACTCAAGGAGTTGTAAAAGATATTTTAACAAATTCACCAACTCATCCACATGGAATAAAAGTAAGATTACAAAATGGAGATGTTGGTCGTGTTCAGCAAATACTTTAAAAAAAAGATTAAATTATGAGTATAAAAATTGTTTTAAATGGAGCTGGTAGAATTGGAAAATCAATTTTAAAACAGCTTTTAAATGACGAGAATTTTGAAATTGTAGCAATAAATGAGATAAATCCATCTGTTGAAAATATAGTTTACTCTATAAACTATGATTCAACTTATGGAAAACTAAATGATAAATTTAAAGTTATAGAGAAAAGTTTTATACAAAATCAAAAATCAAAAATCAAAATTACAAACTACAAAAATATATCAGAGTTAAATTTAGATGGAGTTGATATTTTAATTGATGCAAGTGGTCAAAAAACTGATTTAAATATATTAAGAAATTTAAAAGTAGATAAAATAATTTTAACTCATCCTCAAAAAGATGCCGATATAAATATAGTTTTGGGTGTAAATGAAGATAAACTTGATTTAAAAAGCCATAAAATAATATCTACAAGCTCTTGTAATGCAACTGCACTTCTTCCTGCTTTAAAAATAATTGATGATAAAAAAGAGATTCTTTGTGGAGATATTGTAACTATTCATCCGCTTTTAAATCATCAAAGAGTTTTAGATGGAAGCTTCGTTCAAAGTGCTACTAGAGATGTTGATTTAAATTTTGAGTTTGGAAGAAGTTCAACTCAAAATATAATTCCAAGTCAAACAACTACTATAAAAGCTTGCTCTTATGTTCTAGAAAAATTTAATTCAAATTTAATAAGCTCAAACTCTCTTAGAGTTCCAACAGATACTGTTGGAGTTATAAATGTAACACTTTTTACAAAAGAGATTTCAAGCAAAGATGAGATAAAAAATCTTTTTTTAGAGTTTGAAAGAAATCAAAAATTTCCAATAGTTTTAAATAATTTTGAAGCACTTGTTTCAAGTGATTTTAAAAAAGAGAAATTTACAACTATAATTGATCATAGATTTTTGGAAGTTAAAAACAATATGATAAAACTACTTTTATGGTATGACAATGAATGGGGATATGCTTCAAAAGTTGTTCAGATTTTAAAATATATAGATATAAAAAAAGGCTAGATAAAAATCTAGCCTTTGATTTTAAAAAAAGAGTTTTTATATAAACTCTACTTCTCTTTTCCCCTCTTTTAACTCACCAATTACATAACCATCAGTTGAAGCTAAAATTGCATCTACATTTGAAGGATTTACTACAAGAATCATTCCAACACCCATATTAAATGTTCTATACATCTCTTCAAGCTCTACATGCTTACTCATAAACTCAAATATTGGTAAAATTTTGATTTTACTTCTATCTACAACAGCTGTTAAATTTTCTGGTAGAACTCTTGGAAGATTTTCAGTAATTCCACCACCAGTGATGTGTGCTAAAGCATTTATTTTATCTTTGTTAGCTTTAAACTCTTTTACATAAATTCTTGTAGGTTCAAGCAGAACATCTTTTAATTTTTTACCTTGAAAATCATCTTCTAAACTCATACCAAGTTTTTCTAAAAGAAGTTTTCGCACAAGTGAAAATCCATTTGAGTGAACTCCAGAGCTTGGAAGTGCAATTAAAACATCCCCAGCACTTACTCTTTCAACTCTATCAAGCTCATCTTTTTCAGCTATTCCTACACAAAAACCAGCTAAATCAAAATCACCCTCTTTATACATTCCAGGCATCTCAGCTGTTTCTCCACCAATTAATGCACACTCACTTCTAATACAACCTTGCGCAATTCCTTTTACAACTTGAGTTGCTTCTTCAACTTCTAGTTTTGCAGTTGCATAATAATCAAGGAAAAATAGTGGCTCTCCAAAGTTACAAAGCAGATCATTTGTACACATAGCAACTAAATCAATACCAACAGTGTCAAATTTTTTTGCATCAATTGCTAATTTTAATTTTGTTCCAACACCATCTGTTCCAGCTAAAATAACAGGTTTTTTATAACCACTTGGAAGTTCAAAAGCACCAGCAAAAGAGCCAATTCCTCCAAGAACTCCAGGAATCATTGTAGATTTTACATAAGGTTTGATATTCTCTACAAACTGATTTCCTGCATCAATATCAACTCCTGCATCTTTGTAACTTACCATTGCCATAATCTATCCTTCGCTTTATTGCTCTTAAAATTTTTTTCGGTATTATAACCAAAAATCATTAAATCTTAAGGAGTATCAAAAATGAGCAGTTTTAAAAATGCTATTGCACTAACAGGAGGAATAGCAACAGGCAAAAGTACAGTTTGTAATCTTTTAAAGCTACATGGTTTTTTTATTATAGATGCAGACAAAATTGCTCATAGGGTTTTGGATGAAAATTATCAAGAGATTGAAAATATGTTTGGTAGCAAATATGTTGAAAATAAAAAAGTTTTAAGAAAAGAGCTTGGAAAAATAATTTTTTCAAATGAAGAAAATAAGTTAAAATTAGAAGCTTTGCTTCACCCTTTAATCAAAGAGGAGATTTTAAAAGAGGCAAAAATTTGTGAAGAGCAAAATAGAGCTTATTTTGTAGATATTCCACTATTTTTTGAAAAGATGAATTACCCAATTTCTAAAGTGCTTGTTGTTTATACTCCAAAAGATATACAAATTCAAAGATTGCAAAAAAGAGATAATATAGATGAAAAAGAGGCTATTTTAAAAATATCAAATCAAATGGATATCGAAGATAAAAAAACAAAAGCCACTTTTGTAATAGATAATTCAAAAGATTTAAAACATTTACAAAAAGAAGTTGAAAGAGTATTGGCACAAATTTAAATATAAATCTTATTTTTATTCTATAAATGATAAAATTTTCTCTAAAGTTTTTATAGACCAAATTTATAATAATATCTTATTTAAAATTTAGAAATATTATAAGTTTGTTTTATATTAAACTATAATAATTCACCAAAAAAGGTTGCAAAATGAGTGAAAAAAATGAAAATTTAAAACAGATGCCTTATAGAAAAAAAAGATATATTGCTTATATTATTGCTTCTATTGTATCTTTGTCTTTACCATTTATTCAAATAAATGGAAATCAAATCTTCCTACTATCTTTTGATAAAAAACAACTTCATCTTTTAGGAACAGCTTTTGATATGCAAGAGTTATATTTAATGCCATTTTTATTAATGTTGTTATTTATAGGAATTTTTGCTGTTACAGCAATTGGAGGAAGAGCTTGGTGTGGTTGGGCATGTCCTCAAACAATTTTTAGAGTAATTTATAGAGATTTAATTGAATCAACACTTTTAAAACTTAGAAGAATAAAAAACAAACAAAAAGATATTGATTTAAGTAAAAATTCAAACAGAGTTAAAAAAGCTGTTGGTGTAGTTTTATGGTCTATCTTAGCTTTAGTTGCTGCTTCAAACTTTATGTGGTATTTTGTTCCTCCACAAGACTTTTTTGCTTATATTCAAAATCCATTAGAGCATATGTTTTTAATAGGATTTGTTTTGGCAATTGCAGGATTTTTAATCTATGATGTAATCATTTTAAAAGAGGATTTTTGTGTATATATATGTCCATACTCAAGAGTTCAATCTGTTTTATATGATAATAATACTCTTCATGCAATCTACTCAAATCAAAGAGGTGGAGCTATTTATAATGATAAAAAAGAGAAAACAATATTTAATATAAAAGATTTTAAAGATCCAAATAGTGAGTGTACAGCTTGTGAAGCTTGTGTAACTGTTTGTCCAACTCATATTGATATTAGAAAAGGTTTACAACTTGAGTGTATAAACTGTTTAGAGTGTGTTGATGCATGTACTACTGTTATGGGGAAACTTGGAAAACCATCTTTAGTTCAATGGTCAAGCACAAATACTATTGTTGAAAATAAACCAACAAAAGTGTTTAGAAAAACAACAATTATGTATATGGTAGCTTTAACTTTAGTTTTAGTTTTATTGTTTGCTATGAGTAGAGAGAAAGAGTATATGCTTTTAAATGTAAATAAAGATACTGAACTTTATAAAATTAAAGAAGATAATATAGTAGCAAATAACTATACGCTATTGTTTCAAAATACAGAATCTGTTCCTTTAACATATAATATAGAGATAGTTGATAATCCTGGTATAGAGATTAAAAGATTTACTCCATTTACTTTAAGCCCTAAAAAAATGGCTAAAAAAGTTCTTATTTTAGAAACAGATAAACTTTTAGTAGATGATAAAACAAAAGATACTCCAATAAGTATTACAATTAAGGCTTATGCGCAAGAGAATCCTGAAAAAGTTGTAGTATTTAGAAAAGCAACTTTCTTCTTCCCAAGATCAGATAAACTTAAATAAAAAGATAGCAAGATTAACTTGCTATCTTATATTTTAAATAACTTCTTATCAATATTTAGATAAAATCACAGCTTATATATTTTTCAAACTTATTAAATTTAACGGAGTATTTTTATGACAAAATTCATTTTTGTAACGGGTGGTGTTTTAAGTTCTTTAGGAAAAGGAATAACTTCTGCATCCATTGCTGCAATTTTAAAACA
>NZ_JBAZAH010000084.1:0-4499 GCF_041672065.1 Aliarcobacter sp.
GTTTTAAAGCAGAGATGGATAAAAAAGAGGCAAAATCAAATGCACAAAATATGCTAAAAAATAAAAATCTTGATGCAGTTTGCCTAAATATTTTAGATGAGTCTAATGCTTTTGGAAGTGATACAAATAAAATAGAGCTTTTATTAAAAGATAAAAATTTTGATTTTTATGGAAATAAACTAAATATCTCTTTAGAAATTTTAAATAGATTTGAAAAAGAGTTTACAAATGAGTAGTTCAAATCCCCCATCTCATCTTGCAATAATTATGGATGGAAATGGAAGATGGGCAAAACAAAAAGGTCTTAAAAGAACAGCTGGTCATGAAGCTGGAGCAAAAACTGTAAGAGAGATTACAGAGTATTGTGCAAAAATAGGTGTTAAATACCTTACTTTATATGCGTTTTCAACAGAGAATTGGAATAGACCAAAACTTGAAGTTGAGTATTTAATGAAGCTTTTGGAAAAGTTTTTAAAAAATGAACTTGAAACTTTGATGAAAAACAATATAAGATTTAAAGTAATAGGAGATTTAAGTAGATTTTCAAAGAGTTTACAAAAAAGTATAAAAGATATTGAAGAAAAAACATTAAAAAACTCTGGACTTACTCAAGTATTAGCTTTAAATTATGGTTCAAAAGATGAGATAATTAGAGCTATAAAAAAATTAAATGAGAAAAATCTTGAAATAAATGAAAAAAACTTTGAATCTTGTCTTGATACAGCAGGATTTGGAGATGTTGATTTGCTTATACGAACAAGTGGAGAGATTAGACTTTCAAACTATTTATTATGGCAAAATGCATATGCAGAGATGTTTTTTACACAAACACTTTGGCCTGATTTTAGTGTTGATGAGCTTGAAGATATTATTATTGAGTTTAATAAAAGACAAAGAAGATTTGGAGGTTTATAAAATATGCAAACAGTTTTAATAGCACTATTTTTTCTAAATCTTTTGGTTTTAGTAATTTATGATTTTAAGTATAAAGCAGTTCCTGATTACCTTTTATTAGTTGCTCTATTTTTATCATTTTTTATAAGTGAGTATAGTTTTATCGACTCTTTAAAAAATGCATTTTTTATCTCTGGGGCATTTGTTTTATTAAATTTTGTCGTTACTTTTTATATACAAAATATTAAATCAAGATTTTTAAAAGATGAGAGTTTAAAAACAAAAACAGCTTTAGGTGAGGGAGATATACCACTTATTGCATCTTTTGCAATAATAGTTGGCTTAGAAGAGGTTATTTTTTTAGTTTTTTTATCTGCACTTTTAGCAATAGTTTTATATATTTATAGAGTAAAAAAGTTTAAAGATGGTGAAATACCATTTATTCCACCTCTTGCAGTAGCATTTTTACTTGAGTATTTTTTAAATTTATCAATATTTTTCAAGGGATTGTTTTGAGATTAAATAATTATTTACATTCACAATTAAGTATTACATTTTTTCCTATATTTTTGGGACTATTTTTTATTACAAGCGTAGTTTTTTTGGTAAGAATTGCATCATTAACATCAGTTATTACAATGAATTTTTATGAGCTTTTAACACTTTTTAGTTATTCATTACCTCAAATTCTGTTTTATACTCTTCCAATTACATTTTTTATCTCTTTAGCAATTAGTGTTTCAAAACTATCAAGTGAGTATGAACTAACAGTTATTACATCTTTTGGATTAAATCCAGTTAGGGTTTTAAAGATTTTTTTCCCAATTACTATTTTGCTCTCAGCTATGCTTTTGGTAATCTCTTTGGGGCTTATTCCAAAAACAAAATATTTGACAAAAACATTTTTAGATTTTAAGAAAAAAGAGGCAAATTTTAATATAAAAGAGAGTGAATTTGGTCAAAAGTTTGGAGATTGGCTTATTTATATCTCAGAAAAAGATGATAAGAAATATAAAGATGTAAAACTTTTCAAAACTGAAAAAGATAAAGAGCAGTTTATTATAAGTAAAGAGGCACATCTTTTAAATCAAGATGGAAATTTAAGTTTTAGATTAGATGATGGAAAAGTTTTTATAATTGATATAGATGAAGTAAATCAAATTGACTACTCTAAAATGTATATAAATGATTCAATAGCTAGTTCAAATTATGAAGAGTTCACAAATAGCTATAATTTTTGGAAAAATAATTTTGAAATTAATAAAGATATTGATGATTTCACATTTTTTATACTAACATCAATTTTCCCTCTAATATCACTATTTTTTGTAATAGTATTTGGATATTTTAATCCAAGATATGAAAAAAATAGAACAACAGCTTATGCAATTGTTACAGTTGTAATTTATTATATTTTAATCAAATATATAGCAGATAAGTTACTTTTTCATTCACTTTATATTATCCCATTTATTTGGATAGCCTCTAGTTATCTTTTATATAGCAGAACTATTAAAAAAGAGTATTAAAAATTGAATCTAAAATTTACAATATCTTACGATGGAACTGCTTTTTGTGGAAGTCAAAAACAGCCAAACAAAAATACAGTTGAAGATGAGCTTTTAAAAGTCTTTAAATCAATAAATATTGATACAAAAATTATTTTAAGTGGAAGAACAGATAGAGATGTTCATGCTACAAAACAGGTTTTTAATGCTTTTATTCCAGATTATTGGAGTGATTTTGATAAATTAAAAAAGATAATAAATAAAAGAGTAGATAAAGCAATAAAGATTTTAAATATTTCAAGAGTTGATGATAAGTTTCATGCAAGATTTAGTGCAAAAACAAGAACTTATAGATATTTAATCACAACAAAACCTACAAATCCATTTAATCAAAAATATATTACTTATGTAAAAAGTGTAGATGAAGAGCTTTTAAAACTTGCTATAAAAGAGTTTGAAGGTGTTCATGATTTTATATATTTTCATAAAACTGGAAGCGAAAAAGAGAATACAATAAGAGAGATATTTAAGACAAAATTCTATAAATATAGAGATATTTATGTATTTAATTTTACAGCAAACTCATATTTAAGAAGTCAAATTAGATTGATGGTTGGATTTTTACTTGAAATAAATAGTAAAAAACTCACAATTGATGATTTAAAAAAACAGTTAAATTGTGAAAAAAATATATTCAAAACTCCAATAGAACCAAATGGTTTATATCTATCAAAAGTAAAATATTAAATAAATAGTAAAGATAAAGAGGATAGAATAGAGAACAAAAAATAAAACACAGGAGCATTTTTTGAAAAATAGTGAACTTTATAACAAATTATCTAATCGTTTAAAACAATTAGAGAGCTTAGAGGGATTTAAAGAAGAGAAGACTTTGGCCTCTCATTTGGAAGAAAAAGGTGTTTCAAGAAGAGACTTTATGAAGTGGGCGGCTGCTATGACTGCTATGTTAACACTTCCATCAAGCTTCTCTCCATTGATTGCAAAAGCAGCAACTTTGAGTGATAGATTACCAATTATTTGGTTACATATGGCGGAGTGTACAGGATGCAGTGAATCACTACTTAGAACAGATGCCCCAACTATTGATTCACTTATTTTTGATTATATATCTTTAGAGTATCATGAAACTTTGATGGCAGCATCTGGATGGCAAGCTGAACATAATCTTGAATCAGCTATTGAGAAATATAAAGGAAGATATATTTTAATGGTTGAGGGTGGAATTCCAACAGGAGAAAATGCTACTTTCTTAACTATTGGTGGTCATGGAAAAACAGGTGAACAAAGTGCAATAGAGGCTTCAAACAACGCTTTAGCAATATTTGCAATAGGAACTTGCTCATCTTTTGGTGGCGTTCAAGCAGCAATTCCAAATCCAACAGGAGCTCAAGCTTTATCTAAAGTTACTAATAAACAAGTAATAAATGTTCCAGGTTGTCCACCAAGTGAAAAAAATATAGTAGGAACTTTGCTTCACTATATTCTTTATGGAACTTTACCAGCCCTTGATGCTTATAATAGACCAAAGTGGGCTTATGGTTTAAGAATTCATGACTTATGTGAAAGAAGAGGTCATTTTGATGCTGGAGAGTTTGTTGAAGAGTTTGGAGATGAAGGTGCTAAAAAGGGGTATTGTTTATATAAAGTAGGGTGTAAAGGACCATATACTTTTAATAATTGTTCAAAAAACAAGTTTAATTCTCATATGTCTTGGCCAATTCAAGCAGGGCATGGCTGTATTGGGTGTAGTGAACCAAACTTTTGGGATACTATGGGACCTCTTGAAGAGCCCATTTTTATTAAGGGCTTATTTTATAAAGATTAAACTTTTACTTTTATACAGAAGTAAAAAAACTTATAAAAGCAAATAAACTTCCTATTAGTAGAAATAATTCACTCATTTATATTCTCCAAATTTTAAATATTTCAAATAATATCAATAAAATTTAAAAATATCTAAAAAAATTGCAATTTGTAATATTTTTTGTCTTATTATATTTTTATAAGCGAAATAATATAAAGAAAAATAATCTAAAAATAGTGTAAAAAAGTAACAAATTTAAATAAAACTGAAAT
>NZ_JBAZAH010000085.1:0-4467 GCF_041672065.1 Aliarcobacter sp.
AAAACTACTCTTTAGCGTGATTTAAGCTTTAAAAACTTTTAAAGCTCTGTTTAAATCCTCTTGTGTATCAATTCCAAAAGATTTTGAATTAACTTTTACCATTGCTATTTTAAATCCATTGTCAATTGCTCTTAATTGCTCAAGTTTCTCAATATTCTCTAATTTTGAAGAGTTTAAACTACAAAATTTATTTAAAGATTTTTTTGTAAATCCATAAATTCCTAAGTGTCCAAAATATGTTGAGTTTTCGCTATGATCTCTGTGATATGGGATTTTTGCTCTTGAAAAGTATATTGCATTTTCATATTCATCTAAAACAACTTTTACCAAATTTGGATCATCTGCATTTTCACTATTTATCTCTTTGTAGCAAGAAGTTATTAAAGTATTTTGACAATCTTTTACCTCTTTTACTCTATTTATTACAGCTTTTACAACATCAACTTCTATAAAAGGCTCATCTGCTTGAACATTTACAATAATCTCATCATCACTTAAGTTTAATCTATTTACAGCCTCATTTATTCTATCTGTTCCACTATTGTGATTAACACTTGTCATAACAGCATCAAAACCGTGCTCTTTTGCTAAATCCATAACTTCACTACTATCAGTTGCAATTACAACTTTATCCAAAGAGCTTACTTGTTTTGCAGTTCTTATAACCATTGGAAGACCTAAAATATCTACCAAAATTTTATTAGCAAATCGGCTTGAATTTAGCCTTGCTGGAATTATTATCATCTTTTATCCTTTTAGTATAAACCCATATTTAAAAGAGATTATTATATTATAAAATCTTTAAAACATATATTGAAAGAAGATTTATGAAAAAAAGCATCACAATAATTGATACATTCGGATTTTTATTTAGAAGTTATTTTGCACTTCCACCCTTGCGATCAAACAGAGGTTTCCCAACTGGACTTTTAACAGGTTTTATGAACTTTGTTGCTGGAATTGGAAAAGATTTTAAGACAGATTATATAGTTTTTGCTCTTGATGCAAAAGGGACAACTTTTAGAAATGAGTTATTTGATAACTACAAAGCTCAAAGACCAGATGTTCCTGAAGATTTATTAACTCAACTTCCAGTTGCAATATCTTGGGTTGAGAAAATGGGATTTAAAATAGCTATTAGAACTGGATATGAAGCTGATGATATGGTTGCAAGTATTGCAAAAGATGCAAAGGAAAAAGGCTTTGAGGTAAGAATTGTATCTCATGATAAAGATTTATATCAACTAATTGATGATGAAAATAGTGTATATTTGTTTGACCCAACTAAAAAACAGATTATTAATGAAGCAAAATGTATAGAAAAATATGGAGTAACTCCAAAGCAGTTTATAGATTATCAAGCATTAGTTGGTGATACAGCTGATAATATTCCAGGAGTAAAAGGAGTTGGTGCAAAAACAGCACAAACTTTGATAGAACAATTTGGAACACTTGAAAATATCTATGAAAATATTGAAAATATTGATAAAAAAAGAACAAAAGAGCTATTAATTGAAGGAAAAGAGAATGCTTTTTTATCAAAACAACTCGTAACCTTAAAAGATGATTGTCACTTTATATCAAATATTGATGAGTTTTCTTTGCCGCTTGAGAATCCAATTTTAAAAATAGCTTCAGATTTAGAGTCTTATGATATGCACAGAATCATTGAAAGAGTAAATAAAAATGGTTTAAATTATAAAACAGAAGTTCCAAAAAAAGTAGAAGATGAAAAGATTGAATATATTTTATTAAATAATGAAAATGATTTAACTTTAGCAATAAATAAAATTCCAAGAGATGCAATAATTGCATTTGATACAGAGACAACTAATCTTGATACGGCAAAAGCAAAAATAGTTGGATTCTCATTTTGTTATGAAGATAAAAAAGCATATTATGTACCAATAGCTCACAACTACTTAGGTGTTGGAAATCAAATTTCAATTGATGCTGCTAAAAAAGCAATAGAGATTTTAAATAGATATAAACTTGTTTTTCAAAACTTCAAATATGATTGGCAAATTGTAAAAAACAATTTTGATTTGGATTTAAAACTATATGCAGATACTATGATTTTATCGTGGCTTTTAGATACAAGTGAGAAAGTTGGAATAGATTATCAAATAAAAAAATATTTTCAAATAGATATGGTTTCTTTTTCTCAAGTTGTAAAAAAAGGTGAAGATTTTTCAAGTGTTGAGTTAGAAAAAGCAACACAATATGCAGCTGAAGATGCTTTGATGACTTTGAAACTATTTAACAAACAGCTTGAGATTTTTAAACAAAGAGGGGAAGATGAGCTTTTAAGTATAGCTTTTGAACTAGAGTTTAACTTTATTTATGTTTTAGCTTCAATGGAGCAAAAAGGTATAAAAATAGATGTAAAACTTCTAAAAGAGTATAAAGATAGAAGTTTAATTTATCTAAATGAATTAACTCAAAATATTTATGAAGCTTGTGGTGAGAGTTTTAATATTAACTCTCCAAAACAGTTGGGTGTGATTTTGTTTGAAAAACTGGGACTTGCATCTTCAAAGAAGACAAAAACAGGTTATAGTACAGATGAGTCTGTTTTGGAGAGCTTAAAAAATGAGCATAAAGTAGTTCCTCTTTTACTAAAATATAGAGAGGCTTTTAAACTTCACTCAACATATATTGAACCACTTTTAGAGCTTGGATTAAAAGATAGTGAAAATAGAGTTTTCTCTTCATTTTTACATACAGGTACTACAACAGGAAGATTAAGCTCAAAAAATCCAAATTTACAAAATATTCCAGTTGGGACTTTTAGTGATATTCAAATTAGAAGAGCTTTTATAGCACAAGATGGTTATAAGCTTGTTGGAGTTGATTATTCACAAATTGAGCTTAGACTTCTTGCCCATTTTTCAAAAGATGAAGCACTTGTAAATGCATTTAAACAAGATTTAGATATTCACTTACAAACTGCTATTAAGATTTTTGGTGAAGATGAAGCAAAAGATAAAAGAGCAATTGCAAAAACTATAAACTTTGGGCTTTTATATGGAATGGGAAGTAAAAAACTATCAGATACTTTAGGAATTTCTACAAAAGAGGCAAAAACATATATTGAATCATATTTTGAAGCATTTAAAAGTGTAAAAGATTATTTTAAATCTATTGAAGATGAGGCTATTGAAAAGGGTTATGTAAAAACACTTCTAAATAGAAAGCGACTTTTTGATTTTCAAGGTGCAAGTCCAATGTTAAAAGCTGCATATTTAAGAGAGGCTGTAAATACGCTATTTCAAGGAAGTGCAGCTGATTTAATAAAACTATCTATGATAAATATTCATCTGAAATATAAAGATAATCCAAATGTAAAAATGCTTTTACAAATACACGATGAGCTTATTTTTGAAGTTAAAGATGAGTATGTTGATGAGGTAAGCAAAGATATAAAAGATATTATGGAGAGTATTTTTGTATTAAATGTTCCTTTAAAAGTATCTGTTGGTGTTGCTAACTCTTGGCAAGATTTAAAATAATTAAAAGTATACTTCCGAAAATTTATTAAGGAAGATATATTTATGATATTTTATCTACTAGCAGTAGTATTAGGATTTGCTCTTTTAGTTTGGAGTGCAGATAGGTTTGTAGATGGTGCTGCATCAACAGCAAAGCATCTTGGAATGCCAAGTTTATTAATAGGTATTTTAATTGTTGGATTTGGAACAAGTGCTCCTGAGATGGTTGTTTCTGCAATAGCTGCTTATGAAGGAAATCCAGCACTTGCACTTGGAAATGCTATTGGATCAAATATTGTAAATATTGCATTGATTTTAGGAGTTACAGCTGTTGTCTCTCCAATAATTGTTAATTCAAAAATAGTTAAAAAAGAGATTCCACTTTTACTTTTAATAGTATTGTTTACAGGATATTTGCTTTTGGATAATAGTTTAACACTTTTTGAAGGAGTTATACTTTTAGCAGCTTTTTTTGCACTAATTTTATGGTCTGTTTATACAGCTTTAAAAAGTAGAGGTGATAGTTTAGAAAGTGAGATGGATATAGAGTTAAAAGAGCACTCTATGAGTTTAAAACTTGGTGTTGTTTGGCTTGTTTTTGGACTTATTTTATTAATAGTAAGTTCAAGAATACTTGTTTGGGGAGCTGTTGGAGTTGCTGTTGAGTTTGGGGTTAGTGATTTAATAATTGGTTTAACTATTGTAGCTTTAGGAACCTCTTTGCCTGAACTTGCAGCTTCTGTAATTGCAGCACGAAAAGGTGAACATGATATTGCTATTGGAAATGTTGTTGGATCAAATATGTTCAACCTTTTAGCAGTAATTGGAATTGCTGTTGTAATTGCACCTATGAATAATATTCCACTTGAAGTTTTAAAAAGAGATTGGATAGTTATGCTTCTTTTAACAATTGCTCTTTTTGCTATGGCTTATGGCTTTAGAGGAAGAGATGGAAGAATAAATAGAGTTGAAGGAA
>NZ_JBAZAH010000086.1:0-4449 GCF_041672065.1 Aliarcobacter sp.
TGTCTATTTACACATAAATTATAAATTCGTTCTGCAACTTCTAGTTTTCTCTGTTTTGTTTTTGCCATTCCAATCTCATCAATCACAAGGCAAACAAGTGCTGCTCCAAATTTTTTTGCTAATTTACAAACTTCATCAAACTTCTCTTCACCATCTTCAAGATTAACAGAGTTTATAATACATCTTCCACCAATTTGTTTTAAAGCAGCTTCTAGTGCTTTTATTTGAGTAGAGTCAGGCATTAGTGGAAGTGATATTTTTTGAGAGTATAAAGATACAACTTTATTCATATCGCCAGTTTCATCACGACCTGCAAAACCAACACTCACATCAATTACATGAGCTCCTGCACGAACTTGTTGTTGAGCAACACTTAAAGTTCCTTCATAGTCATTTGCTTTTAAAAGTTCTCTAAAAGCTTTACTTCCAGTTGCATTACTTCTCTCACCAATAAGTAGTGGTGCTGGTTCTTGTTTTAGAGGAACAACATTAAATAAAGATGCCAGTGAAGCTTTTAAAAATCCACTTGGTTTTTTTGGAACCACACCTTTTACTGCTTGACTTAAAGTTTTTATATGTTCAGGTGTAGTTCCACAACATCCACCTAAAAATGTAACACCATTAATATTTAAAAACTCTTTTTGTAAAGCTGTAAACTCATCTGGACCCATAGGATAAAAAGTTTTCCCACCTTTGTTTTGAGGAAGCCCAGCATTTGCATGAACTGAGATTGGAAATCTTGATACTTCACTTAAAGCTTTTACATGTTTTTGAACTTGAATTGGTCCAGTTCCACAGTTAAAACCTAAAGATAAGATATTAAATGGTTTTAAAATAGCTGCAATTGTTAAAGCATCTGTTCCAATTAGCATTGTTCCATTCAACTCAATTGTAACTGAAACCATAATTGGAATATTAGGTGCTACATCATTTAGTGCATGAAGTGCTGCTTTTATTTGAAGTGGATCTTGGCAAGTTTCAAGTAAAAAAACATCAGTTCCTCCATCAACTAAACCAGAAGCCATAGTTTTATAACCTTCATACATACTATCATAAGTAATATGTCCTAAAGATGGCAGTTTCGTTCCAGGTCCAATAGATGCTAAAACAAATTTTGGATCCTCTTTTGTGCTATATTTTTCACAAATCTTTTTAGCACTGCTAGCTGCTAGTTTTGATAACTCATAACTTAAATGACCTATTTCATACTCATCTAAAACCCATGGCATACTTCCAAATGTATTTGTGCTAATAAAATTTGCCCCAGAAATGGCGTAGTTTTCATAAATTGTCTCCAAAATATGTGGAGCTGTAAGATTTAAAAGCTCATTACACCCTTCTAAATCTTTGTTTTCATATTGCCAAAATTTACTCTCTATATCAACTGCTTGAAGCTGTGTTCCCATAGCTCCATCAATTATTAAAACTCTCTTTTGTATTAAATCTTCTATTAATTTTTGCATTCACTCTCTTTTATAAATTTTTTGACTCAATTTCAAATTTTTTTCTACAATCTGTTTTAACATTGTCAATTAAGACAATATAATATTTGCCCTCAAATCTTGACATATAAAAAATCATTTGAGAAAGAGTAATTACCTCATAGCCATTTTTTAAAATATTATTAATAAATTTTTTCTCTTTTTCATCTTTGAATTTATAGTTATCAAAATAATTAACTCTATTTTTTATGACAAAAACCCCATCTTCTTTCCATCCATAACCAGTATCTAAATCAAAACTACAATCAAATTCTACAGGTTTGCTTGAAATTTCAAAAATCTCTATAAATTTATCAACCTCTTCAAGGGTAAATTTATGTTCAGTAATTAAATTAAACTCTCTATCTAATCTAAACTCATAAAATCCAAAATCTTTATTTATGTAGTTGCTATTTAAGCTCTCTAAATCATCTTTTTTCATAAGATACAAAACTTTTGTAATCTCTTTTTTTAGTTCACTATTTGGTTCTTTTGAAAAAGGTATATCAAATTTTACAGAACAAGCTGTGAAAAAAAGTGTAACAAAAATAAAAATTAAGTTTTTTATCATTATTCATCCAAATATTTTTTAAAGTTTAATATTACATTTTTTCTTCTTAGAACTTAGTTTATACAGATAGTTTTATCAACATTTTGATAGAATAATTGCTAAAAATTTAAGTGTAGGAAATAAATTAAGATGACTGAATCAAAATATATTTGGATGGATGGAGAGTTTACTCCTTGGCAAGATGCAAAAGTTCATGTACTAAGTCACACATTACATTATGGAAATGGTGCAATTGAAGGTACAAAAGCATACAAAACTGTTGATGGAAGATGTGCAATATTTAAACTAAATGAACACACTCAAAGACTTTTAAACTCTTCAAAAATGACATTAATGAATGTTCCATTTACTCTTGAAGAGTTAAATAAAGCACAAGTAGAATTACTACAAAAAAATGAACTAACAAATGGTGCATATATTAGACCACTTGTATATTTAGGGTATGGAGTTATGGGACTTTATCATAAAGATGCTCCTGTAAAAGTATCTATTTCAGCTTGGGAATGGGGTGCTTATTTAGGAGAAGAGGGTCTTAAAAAAGGTGTTAGAGTAAAAATCTCATCATTTACAAGAACTCCAAATACTTCAGGTATGGGAAAAGCAAAATCAGTTGCAAACTATATGAACTCTCAAATGGCAAAATTTGAAGCTGTTGAGGCTGGATATGATGAAGCACTTTTAAGAGATGATCAAGGCTATATTGCAGAAGCTTCAGGGGCTTGTTTTTTCATTGTTAAAGATGGAAAATTAATATCTCCTCCAAATGATAACTCACTTGAATCTATTACTCAAGCAACTGCAATTGATTTAGCAAAAGATATGGGAATTGAGGTTGTTAGAAGAAGAATTACTAGAGAAGAGATTTATGTAGCAGATGAGGCTTTCTTTACAGGAACTGCAGCTGAAATAACTCCAATTAGAGAAGTTGATGCAAGAGTTATTGGAGCTGGATGTAGAGGAGAAATCACAGAAAAAATCCAATCTGCATATTTTGATGTAGTAACTGGTAAAAATCCAAAATATACAAAGTATTTAACATATATTAACTAATTTTAAATAGTATATTAAACTAAAAAAATATAAGGAAGAGCATGCCAATAGATAACGACTATTTTAAAAACAGACAACAAGGTAATAAACCAAGTGGTGGTGGAGGTGGAAATTTTCAACCTCCATTTGAAACACCTGAGTTTTTCAAAAACTTTGGTAAAAAAGCAGGATTGCTATATCTTGTAATTATAATAATTGGTGCACTATTTTTGTTTAAACCATTTGTTATTATTGAATCAGGACAAGTTGGTATTAAAGCAACAACAGGAAAATATGATAAAGAGCCTTTAAATCCAGGATTTCACTTCTATATTCCAGTAATTCAAAGAGTTATTGTTGTTGATACAAAAGTTAGACTTTTAACATATATGAACACTCAAAGTATTGGTTCTTTTGATCAAAGTATTAAAAATAACCCTGCAATAAATGTTCTTGATTCAAGAGGTTTACCAATATCTATTGAGTTAACAGTTCAATATAATATTATTGCTAATGGAGTTCCTGAAACAATTGCAACTTGGGGACCATCTTGGGAAGATAAAATTGTAAATCAAGTTGTTGGAGAGGTTTCAAGAAGTGTTCTTGGTGGATACAATGCTGAAGTTCTTCCTATGAAAAGAAATGAAGTTGCAGAAAGACTTGATAGATTAATAAAAGAGAAAGTTGCTGAAAGATCTAAGCTGGCAGTTGTAGTTGAATCTGTTCAGTTAAAAGAGATAGTTCTTCCTGAAAAAATTAAAGAGCAAATTGAAAAAGTTCAAATAGCAAATCAAGAAGCTGAAAGAGTAAGATACGAAGTTCAAAGAGCTAAACAAGAGGCTGAAAAAAGAGCTGCACTTGCAAGTGGAGAGGCTGAAGCTAAAAGAATTGAAGCTCAAGGTAGAGCAGATGCTGTTACAATTGAAGCAAAAGCACAAGCTGCTGCTAATAAAGAGATTTCAAAATCACTTACACCACATCTTTTACAGATGCAACAAATTGAAGTTCAAGGTAAGTTTAATGATGCTTTAAGAGAGAACAAAGATGCAAAAATCTTTTTAACTCCTGGTGGATCAACTCCAAATATCTGGGTTGATACAAAAGATAAAAATAGAGATACAGCTATAAATCAAAAATAATTTAAAAAAGAGAAGAGAATGAAAATAATTAAAACTATCCTATTTATAGGACTCTTCTCTCTTTTACTCTCAAATGACAAACAGTTAAATCAAGATATAAAGATAGATTTAGAACCAAAAATAGATTATACTCCTTCGCAAAGATATAATACAAATATTCCTCAAAAGATAGAATCAAAAGAGAAGAAAAAAAACTCTTATGATGTAGGAGTTGATGTGGATGTTAATC
>NZ_JBAZAH010000087.1:0-4147 GCF_041672065.1 Aliarcobacter sp.
ATCTATCATCATTTTCAAACCAAAACTTATCTTGCCCATAACTTGAACCTATAAAAACAACTTCAAAACCTCTTTTTTTGAATTCAGATATAAAAACATCAGCAATTTTTAGATGACCTCCAGTTCCTCCACCTGTTATTACAACAACTTTACTCAAAACTCTCTTCCTTTGTTTTAGATTCAAGACTCTCTTTTTTTGCACATCTGCTTATTGATAAAACCAAACCTATTGCAAAAGATGTTGCAAGAAGTGATGAACCACCATAAGATAACATTGGAACTGCTATTCCTTTTATTGGAATTAATCCTGAAATTCCAAAAGAGTTGATTAAAAAAGAGAATATCAACATCAAAGCAATTCCTGTTGAAAATAGATAAAAAATCTTATTATCTACATTTTTAGCTATTTTAAAAATTCTATAAATAATCGCGAAAAATATTTATTAAAACTAAAATAAAACCAAAATATCCAAGCTCTTCAGTAATTCCAGCAAGTACAAAGTCTGTATGAACTTCACTTAAAAATCCCATTTTTATCTCGCCAAAACCAATACCTTTGCCAAAAAAACCACCATTGTGAATTGCATTTAAAGATTGCATAACTTGATAAGGTTCAGGAAGATTCTCTACTCTAAAATATTTTTCAGCAGATGCTGGAACAATTGATAAAAAAGTGTCTTGAACCATCGCCCACCAAGAGTGAAATCTATTTACCCTATGTGGAGCACTTATTATTAAACCTATAAACCCAATAAATCCTGCTAAAACTAAAATAAGCAATAACTTCAAAGATCTATTAGCAAAAACAATTAAAACTCCCATAACAGCTGCTAAAAGTACAACTTGCCCCAAATCTTTTTGAAAAAATGCTACAAACACAACAACCAAAAAGAAGATCATAAAATATGGAAACAAAAGCATAAACTCACTTACTAAAGTGGTTTTTGGTTTATCAATTACCTTTCTATAAAATGACCAAGATAAAAAATATATAAACCCTACTTTAAAAAACTCAACAGGAGATAAAGAGAATCCTGGAAGCCTAATCCATCTATTTGCACCACCTGAAGCTGTTACTAAAGATGCTGGCAAAAAAGGCATTAAAAACATTAAAATAAAACCTATAAAAAATAGACTCATTCCAAAATATCCAACTAAAAAATTTGGATTTAATTTTGAGAATATCCACATTATAAATATTGCCAATATAGCAACTACTCCTTGTCTTAGTGCAAAATGAAACTCATTGTAAGAGTAAATCTCTACGGTATAAGCAGATAAAGAGTAAGAGAACAGAACTCCTATAGTAATCAAAATTGATACTAAGATAAACAGTATATAATCAGCATCTATTAGACCATTACTAGAAATTAGATTGTTAATTGGGGTTTTAATATGTTTTTGGATAAAATTCATACTTTGATTATATAATATTATGGATAAAAATGACTTCAAATATAGATTTTAATACTTATAAAATATCTGAACTAAAAAAGAAATCAAAAAAATTTAGTATTCTTATTTTTTTACTCACAATTCCACTATTTATTGTAGCTTTCTCTATTTTTAACACTATAAAAGATAATAGAAAAATTCCAAGAATCGCTCAAACTAAAAATGAATTAGCTGTTAGAGGAAATATTATTAGCCAAGATGGTTTTAATTTAGTATCATCAAAAAAGCTATATAAGGCTGTAATTGATACTAGATATTTAGATTTTAAAAAAGAGGAGCTTTTTTTAAGTCTGTTCTCTATTTATAGTGGTTTAGATTATAATGAATTAAAAAAAAAGTTGCTTGATTCAAAAAAAAGACCTGGAAATTTAGTTTTATCATATAGTATTGATTCAAAAGCTGCAAAAAATTTAGAAGAGTTGGATTTAAAACTTAACTCTTTAAAAGTTTTTGTTCCAATAAAAGGTGATAATAGTTCAATTATTAGAAGATTAGAAATTAGTGAAAGTGGTGAAAAAAGAGATTTTAGATATAAAGATACTCTATCTCCAATTTTAGGATATGTTCAAAAAGAGGAAGATGAACAGGGTAAAACTAGATCTTTAGGAATAAAAGGTTTAGAAAATTTTTATAATGAAAATCTAAATGATTTAAATAATGGTATTTTACAAGGATATAGAGATATTTCAGGTTATCTATATTTTGATAAAAATTCAACTACAACTCATGCAATAGATGGATATAGTTTAAAACTAAATATTCCTTTAAAACTTCAAAAAAACAATGAAGCAACTTTAGATAAACATAAAATAAGAACACAAAGTGATGAGATTATGCTTGCAATTGTAGAAAATAGAAGTGGGAAAATCTTATCAATGGCTTCATCAAATAGGTTTATACCAGATAATATAAAACCAAATGAGATACCTATTTTAAATGTAAATGCTGTTGAATACCAATTTGAACCAGGTTCTGTTATAAAACCACTTTCAATATCTTTAGCTCTTGATAAAAATAGAGTTAAAAAAAATGAATCATTTCCTAGTTCAAACATACCAAATAGAAAAAGACAATATGTTATTGGAAACTATACAATAAGAGATAGCCATAGATTTGATGATATTGTATCTTTAGAAGATACAATTATATACTCTTCAAACATAGCTACAATTCAAATTGCTCAAAGAATTCCAGCTTATGAGTTCTATGAAGGTATGAAAAGTTTTGGTTTTACACAAAAAACAGGAATTGATCTATCTTATGAAAAAACTGGTGCAATGCCTCCTTTAATTAGATTTGCAGCTGGAGAAAAAGAGAATAGAGATAATATATTTAAAGCAACAGTATCTTACGGTCAAGGAATGACTGCAACATTTATGCAACTTGTAAAAGCATTTACAGTATTTAGTAATGATGGTTTTATGTTAACTCCTTATATTGTTGATGAACTTATAAAAGCAAATAGAGTTATAAAAGAGCCTTTTAAAAAAGAGCCAGTTCAAGTATTATCAAAAGATACAACAAATTTTATGAGAAACCTACTAATTAGAACTGTTGAAGAAGGAACTGGAAGAGGTGCAAAAATAGATGGTCTAGAAATTGGTGGAAAAACTGGAACTGCACAAATTGCAGGTGGAGGAACTTACATAAAAAAATATATATCATCTTTTATTGGTTTTGTTAATGATGAGAAAGGAAACTCTTATACAATTGGAGTAACTGTTATTAACCCAACAACAGATTCATCATCTTATTATGCTTCCCAAGCAGCTGTTCCAATATTCAAAGAAACAATTCAAAACTTAGTAAAATTAAACTACTTGTCACCTAAAAAAGATATAATTTCAAAAAATTAATTTATAAAGGATTTTAATGAGTACAAATAGATTTGGTCAAGAACTAAAAGAGTATAACTATACAAAAGAGGAGCTTGCAAAATTTAATTATGCTAAATTTACTACAAAAAATGGAGAAATTTTAATAAAACTTTTCAATCAAGAGACTCCAAATACAGTTTCAAATTTTGCTACTTTAGTAAATGATGGTTTTTATAATGGTTTAAATTTTCATAGAGTAATTGCTGGTTTTATGGCACAAGGTGGATGTCCAGATGGAACTGGTGCAGGAGGACCTTCTTGGGCAATTAAATGTGAAGTAGATGCACCAAAACAAGTTCACAAAAGAGGAAGCCTATCAATGGCACATGCAGGAAGAGATACAGGAGGAAGTCAATTTTTTATCTGTTTTGTTCCATGCCCACATCTAGATAAAAATCACACAGTTTTTGGAGAGATTGTAGAAAATAGTGAAAATAGTTTTAAAACTTTAGATGCTATAAAACAAGGTGATAAAATAATCTCAATTGAGATATTAGAAAAAATCTAATTATACAGTTATAGGTATCTCTTTAATTGGTTTTACAGAAGTTTCATTAGTAAGATTACCATCTATTTTATCACTGCAAATAATTAGTGAAGCTCTTCCTTAATCAAAAGAAGAATCAGAGCTTTGAGAAAAATTTTAGTAGAGTGGAATGAGTGGAAAAAAGATAATGAAGATATCTTAATGTTGGGACGCAAAGAATTTAGCCACCGAGTGCATTCACACTTGGCCAGCTGACGCATTATGATTTGGCCAGTGTGCGCATCTCAAAGAGAGCCACTAAAACCTTTATGATGCGTCTATAAGTTTG
>NZ_JBAZAH010000088.1:0-3539 GCF_041672065.1 Aliarcobacter sp.
AATTTCATCTAAATAAGTAGGATTTCCTTTTTGTTGCTCTACTTTTTTATCAATTAATCTAAAAACTATATCTTTTAACTCATCTTCACTAAAATAGTTTAAATAGTTAGGATTTATTTGAATAGTATCATCATCTGAACTTTTTAAAAGCTCTTTTATCTCATTTATTAACTCTTTTTTTATATCTATCAACTCTTACTCTTTGTTAAACTTTTTTAAAATCTCATCCAAATATAGCTCCATTTTTTGCTCACCTATATCACACTCACTACTTTTACAACAGCCACATGAACTTCCAGCATCTGTTAAATCTTCTAAATCTTCAAGTGTTTTAGCACCTTTTTCCTTTATTGCATATATTAATTCGCCAAGACTTACCTGCTTACAATCACAAACAATAAATGAGTGAGGAAATTTTTTTGCCATTAAATACCTCTTTGTTTTTTAATAATTTCATAAGCTTCATTTATCTCTTGAAGTTTTTTTGTAGCTTCATCTATAATATTTTGTGATGCACCCTGCCCTGTAATAATATCTGGATGATATTTTTTAACTAAATTTCTGTAATTTTTCTTTAAAGTTGAATCATCATCATTTGGACTTGATTCTAAAATCTCATAAGCTTTTTCTAGTGACAGTGCTTTTTCATTTGCTCTATTTTTATAAAAATTCTCAAAATTTGATATTAGACCAAAATAATCTTTTGACTCAATTTTTAAAGCTTGTGCAATATCTTCAGTTATCTCTTGCTCTTGTTTTGAAAAATCACCATCAATGAATGCAAGATTTAACATATATTCAAGGTATTTTAATCTTTTATTATAATCATGTTTTGTAAGAGTAAATAATCTATTACAAATAGTTATTAAATTTTGAAAATTATCTTTTTCACTATCATAAAGCTTTTTTAAGCCATCTCTTACCTCTTGTGAATTTTCAAAATGAGTTGAAATATCGGTAAATGTGTGTTTTAAAATCTCAGCTTCAAGCTCTCCTACTTTTCCATCTGCTTTTGCAACTTTTGCCATAAGTGCAACTAAAAGACCAGCTTCATGATTTAATAAATCACCTCTAAAAATCTCTTTTTGATTTAAATTTATATTTTTAAACTCTTCAGTTTTATAATTTTTTCCAATAATAAATAAAATTGCAATAACAACTGCTAAAACTATTAATTCCATTATCTTCCTATTTATTTAAATTTTGGGCTAAATTTTATCAAAATTACTCTAAGAATTTATAATAGCAATAAAGATGCTCTTTTAAATTAATTATTATTTTTGCTCAAATTAGATAAAATCCATACCTTATAAAATTTATGGAGCAAAATATGTTTGGATTAGGAATGACAGAGATTCTTTTAATTGCTATTGTTGCAGTTATTGCACTAGGACCAGATAAGCTACCAGAAGCTATGGTTAAAATAGCAAAGATGTTTAATAGTGTTAAAAAAGGCATAAATGATGCAAAAACAACTTTAGACAATGAATTAAATATATCAGAATTAAAAGCTGAAGCAAATAAATTTAAAGCTCAAATTGAAGATACAAAAAGCTCTTTAATGGTTGAATCAAAGCTTGATTTAGGTCTTGATGAGATTTTAAATGATGATTTTGAGACTACAAAAAAGAGTCAAGTTGAGACAAAAAAAGATGATAGCCTTCAAAAAAAAGAGATTGATAAAAATATAAAAGAGGATAGTAAATAATGTTTGAAGATTTAAAACCACATATTGCGGATTTAAGAAAAAGATTAACTATATCTGCTATTAGCGTTATTGCTATGTTTTTTGTATGTTTTGCTTTTTATGAACCTATTTTAGAGTGGATGATGGTTCCTGTAAAAGATGCACTTCCAACTGGAACTTCTATGATTGCTGTTGAGATTCAAGAGACATTTTTCACAGCTATGAAGGTTGCATTTTTTGCTGGATTTATCATTTCACTACCTGTTATTTTTTGGCAATTATGGCTCTTTTTAGCTCCTGGATTATATGACCATGAGAAAAAACTTGTTATTCCTTTTGTATTTTTTGCAACTTTAATGTTTTTAATAGGTGCATCTTTTGCTTACTATATTGTTGTTCCTATTGGTTTTGATTTTTTAATTGCATTTGGTTCTAATGTTGTTAATGTATTACCAAGTATTGGTAAATATGTTGGATTTTTTACAAAACTTATGATTGGTTTTGGAGTTGCTTTTGAACTACCTGTTATCACATTTTTCCTTGCAAAAATTGGAGTTGTTGATGATAGAATGTTAAAAGACTTCTTTAGATATGCAGTTGTTCTAATATTTATCTTAGCAGCTATTTTAACTCCTCCTGATGTTATAAGTCAAGTTTTAATGGCACTTCCTTTAATACTTTTATATGGAGTATCAATTTATATAGCAAAAGTATTTAATCCAGCAAGTAAAGATGAAGAGGAAGAGGAGTAGTTTGAGCGATTTTTTAAAGACTTCAAGCTATGACTTTACTCTTCCTCAAGAGCTAATAGCTACAACTCCAGCAGTTCCTGCTGATAGTGCAAAACTTTTAGTTTATAATAGAGCAAACAATACTATAACTCACACAATTTTTAAAAATATTTTAGATTTTTTACCACAAGATTTGACAATATTTTTAAATGATACAAAAGTTATAAAAGCTAGAGTTTTTGGAAAAAAAGCTACAGGTGCTAACATAGAACTTCTATTAAATAAACCACTTTTTATGGATAGATTTTTAGTTTTGATAAAAGGAAAAGTTAAAATTGGAACAACATTAACTTTTGATGAAAAGCTAAAAGCAAAAGTATTAGAACTGAATGAAGATGGAACTAGAGTTGTAGAGTTTTATTTAGATAATAAAAAATTAGATTTTATATCATTGATTGAGATTTTAAATAAAATTGGTCATATTCCACTACCACCATATATGCAAAGAGAAGATACTAAAGATGATGAAAAAAATTATCAAACACTTTTTGCAAAAAATTATGGAGCAGTAGCAGCTCCTACAGCTTCTCTTCATTTTACAAGTGAACTTTTAGAAGAACTAGAAAAAAAATATGGTCTAAACTATCTTACACTTCATGTGGGAGCTGGTACATTTAAACCAGTTGATGTTGAAGATATTTTATCTCACCCAATGCACAGTGAATATTTTGAGATAAGCATTGATTGTAAAACAAAAATAGATAAAGCAAAAAATATCTTAGCAGTTGGAACAACAGTTACAAGAACTTTAGAGTTTTATGCAAGAAAAAATATGATTTGTGGAGAGTGTGATCTTTTTTTAAATCCAAGTAATAAACCAATTATTGTAAACCACCTTTTAACAAATTTTCACCTTCCAAAATCAACTTTGATTATGCTTGTTGCATCTTTTATTGGACTTGAGAAAACTTTAGAGATTTATAATGAAGCAATTAAAAACAACTATAGATTTTACTCTTATGGCGATGCCATGTTAATAATTTAATAAAGCTTCGTTCTCGAAGCTCTTTAGAGTTTTGCTACTTTTAGGAATTTTTTATAAATTCCGTTAAAAAGTAGTT
>NZ_JBAZAH010000089.1:0-3267 GCF_041672065.1 Aliarcobacter sp.
TCCTTTTTATAAATATTTCAAAATATATTAAATAAAAAAGATTATATTATCTTATTTCTTTAATACCCAAATATTCGATATTTCTAAAGAGTATTTTCTTAGATTTAAAACTTTAATATGATAAAATTATATTTTATAAATATAATTTTCAAGGTGTTTTTGTGTCAATTTTTGCTTTACAATCAATCGCAGGTGGATTTTTAGATGAAGATCTACAACATTTTAATAAAAAATTTGATGATTGGTGTATATCATTTGATACTTATGAAGATGCTATGGATGTTGTAAAAACACTTAATAATAAAGAGAATATAGATATTGTAGAGATAACTCCTCTTAGTTATCCTAGATACTTTTTTAGAGAACTTCAAGGAACTGTTTATGCAACAAGACAGATTGAAGATAAGATTATTTGTGTAATAGAGCCTTTTGTTGGCTCTAATTTTAGAATAGCAATATGCGATTTAAAAACAAAAAATGTAAGATTTACAAAAACTCACTATAAAACTGTTCCAAGTGTTGAGGGTGTTTTTGCAAACTTTAAAGATATTTAATTATAACTTTTTATATAGTTTTTTAAAGCTGTAAAATCAACTTTTTGACTAATTTTTATACTTAAATCCATAATATATAGATTTTTTAAATTAAACTTTTCAAGTTTTACAAAATCTTTTTGTGTTGTTACAATTGCAAAATCTCTATGGTTATTCAAAATATTATCTATCTCATCTTTTGTAAAGTTATGATGATCTTCAAAAAATATTGTCTCTATATTTTTTGGTAAAAACTCTAAAAGTCTATTTGGTTTTGAAATTGCTGTTAAAAGAATAGTTTTTTTAGGAAGTTCTACTTCTTTATTCTCTTTTTTTATAGTTACAACTCTTTTAAAATCAATATCCTCTTTTAAAACCAGATTAGCTTTTTTATAAAAACTCTTTGGCTCTCTATAGGCTCCACTTGGTATTAAAAATGAGTTTGTAGGTTCATCTTTTGGTTTTAATAAAATATCAAATTTTTTAATACTATATTTTGAGAAACCATCATCCAAAAATACTATTTTACAGCCTAACTCTTTTGCTTTTTTTATAGCTTCTACTCTATCTTCACTTACTATTATTGTTGCATTTTTTAAAGTTGATGCTAAAAGCATAGCTTCATCACCACTTGTTTTTACATCAACTTTAATTTCACCTTTTAAACTAACTACAAAAAGCCCTTTAGACTCTCTTCCATAACCTCTTAAAATAACGCAAACATCTTTAAAATTTTTAGCTAACTCAATTGTTATTGGAGTTTTTCCACTTCCACCAATAGTTAAGTTTCCAACAGAGATAATTGGTATATTAAAATCTATTTTTGAAGCTTTTAATCTTTTAAATAAAATTACTAAAAGATATATAAAACTAAGTGGCAAAAGCAAATATGATAATATTTTTTGAAAACTATTTGGAAAAAAAAGATAGTTTTCAAGCCATAAAATAAGCTTTTGCTTCAAATTATATCCACTCTTTTGCTACATCAATAACTTGATCACAAATATAATTTACATCTTCATTGCTAAGTCCTGCATATATTGGCAAAGATAATATTTGTTGATAGTTATGCAAAGCATTTGGAAATGCTGTAATTTTTATTGAGTATTTACTTTTATAATAAGATAAAAGATGAAGTGGAATATAGTTTAATGCCGTTGAAACACCTTTTTCTTTTAAGGCTCTTGCAAAAGCATCTCTATTTCTTGATATTTTTATAATATATTGAGTATAAATATGCTCATTTTTATGAGGTAAAATAGTGATATGTTTAATATCTTTTAATCTCTCTTCATATAATTTTGCAATCTCTTTTCTTCTTTTTATAAAACCATCTGTTTTATTTAATTGAGCAATAGCATAAGCAGCATCTAGTTCAGAAATATCAAATTTATGTCCAATATCATCAACATCATAAATATAATCTAAGTTTCCATAACTATCATATGCTGTTGTAATTGCATGTGTTCTTAAAAGTTTTGCTCTACTAGCTATCTCTTCATTATTTGTAACTAAAACTCCTGAACGGCTAATTGCATATTTTGATGGAGATGGGTTTGTTGAAAATATTGTCATATCAGCACTTAAATTTCCAACTTTTTGACCCTTGTATGTAGTTCCTAATGCAGCTCTACAATCTTCTATTATTAAAATATTGTATTTTTTTGCTATTTCATAAATTTTGTCTAAATTTGGAGCAAGTCCACCAATAAAAGTGATAATCGCTGCTCTTAATTTTTTCGATTTATTTGCAATAATTGCCTCTTCAAACTTCTCTATATCTAAATTCATATCCTCTAAATTTATATCTACAAATATAGGTTCTGCATCAAAATGTCTTACAGTTTCTGGTAAGTTTACAAAAGAGTTTACAGACATTAAAACCTTATCACCTCTTTTTAATCTCATAGAACTAAGAGCTAAATGAAGAGCAGCTGTTGAAGTTGCTGTTGCAATAGCATACTTTGCTCCAATATATTTAACCATCTTCTCTTCAAACTCTAAAACTTTTGATAAATCATCTTTAGCTTGAAGAACTGACTTTAGCTGATCAATCTCCTCATTATCCAAAGTTGCTTTATATATTGCAATATTTCTCATCTTTACCTCAATTTCTATATTTTAGCAATAATTGGCAATCTTCTTTTGAATTCGTTTATCTTTACTCTTTTTTTAATATTCTCAATAAATTTATCTTCAAATCCAAAATCCAAAAGCTCATCATTGCTTCTATTCTCATCTATCATCTTTTTTAATAAAGAGTCAATTTTAGCATAACTATATCCCAAATCAGCCTCATCACTTTGACCTTCATAAAAATCAGCGCTAGGTGCTTTTTTTACTATACTATCATTCACACCTAAATATTTTGCAAACTCAAACAGATCACTTTTATAAATATCTCCTATTGGATTAATTGCACAAGCCAAATCTCCAAAAATAGTTCCATATCCTAAGAGTAATTCACTCTTATTTGAAGTTCCAATAACCAAAGAGTTTTCTCTTGCACTAATATCATATAAAACTGACATTCTTAATCTTGCACTAAAATTTCCTATTCTAAGGCTATTTTCTTCCATATTTTTTAAATATGCACTTAACATTGGCTCAATTGAAACAATCTCATATTTTATATCAAACTTTTTACAAAGCTCTACTGCATCTTCAACAGAGGCTTTAGATGAGTATTGTGATGGCATTAAAACGCAATTTAAATTATCTTTAAATGCCTCTT
>NZ_JBAZAH010000090.1:0-3032 GCF_041672065.1 Aliarcobacter sp.
AAACCTATTAGTAAAACACAAACTAGATAGTATATAAAAAGAGTTACAGATATATCAAAATGCATTGATGTATATCCTAAATATGCGCTTGAAAATGCAACATGCGAAATATCAAGTGGAAGATTTAATAAATATCCAATAAAAGGTGTTATTCCCAAAAGAATACCAAAAAAGAAGTTCCCTAATATTGAACCATAATGCTCATGTAAATATGTTGCAAATTTTTCTCTATACTTATCGCTTATTAGTTTTTTTAGTAAAGGTTGATGATAGTATCTATCTTTTAACTCCAATAAATCAGCTCTATTGTCAAAATAACCTGAGATTAATCCAGATAAAAAGAGCCATACTCCAGCAATTGCTGCATAAAATAGTGCTATGTTTGGTTCAAGATTTTTTAAATAGTATTTTATATCCTCATCATCTAAGATTATATAACCATTTTTTATAGCTAAATAAGATATCAAAAATGCTACACTTATTGCTAGTATTACATTTCCAGCAATTGCTGAAAATTGAGAACGACTAACTTGAAATATTAAATCAATAATCTTTTTTTGATTTGCCTTATTGTTTTCATCTTGCTCTATCTCTTGTGCTAGTTTTGATGCTGTCATAGCTGGTTGTTTTGTAGCAACAGTAAAACCTAAAATATGTATAAATACAAATCCTAAACCATAATTTAAACTACTTAAAAATGTTTGAGTTCCTATTGAAAATCCAGCTTGAGTGATATTGATTTTTATAAGCGCCATAATAGCTATTATAATTCCAGCTCCAGCTGCACTAAGAAACATTTTAAAATAAGCTTTTAAATCAGTTGCTATATAGTGTTCACCATGTTCACTTGTATAGTTTGTAACACTTCTTGCTACAATTTTTATTCCCTGTTTATATAAATCTATTAATGAATTTTTTTTACTATTTTGTACAACTGATTCTTTAAAAAAATTTACAAAAATTTCATTTGAATCTTTTGTATCAAAATATTTTATTAATTCTAAGATATATTCAACTCTTTTTATCATCTGAGTTAATCTTTCAAGTTGATATGTTAAATCTATTGAAATACCATTATGAAGAGATTTTCTTTTTAAAGCACTCACTTGCTCATAAGATTGTTGTATTAAAACATCCAACTCCTCTAATTTTGATTTTGTAATTTCAATATTTACAAAATCTGATTGAATATTTTCTATATATGATGCTATATTTCTTTGTAATGCTATAAAAGCTGAATCTTTATTTAATAATTTTTTATCAAGCCTAATAAAATTTGAATCAAACTCTTCAGCTGCTATCCAAATAGATAAAATTTCAAGTGCATCTAAAAGTTCATTAAAAAGATGATTTTTTGTTTTTGTTATATTTTTTGAGTTATTAAATAGAGCTTTAAAAAACTCTACCCATATACTATTTTCAATAGAGCAAACCCACTTAAAATCATCTTTTTTATTAAATATAGTTCCAAAAATATAGTTTAAATCGCCTTTTTTTGGTGGATTTGGTAGAAATTTATTATAAAACCTCTCTCTTGCCTCATAAGAGAAGTAGTTGTTTGATAAAATCCCAAAATGAACAATATTTGTAGATATTTTTGATTCTATAAAAATTTGATTTATAGAGTTAGATATGTTTTGTGCCAACTCATCTTGTGAGTTAAAAAAATCAATAATCTTATTTATTGAATTTACACTCAAATCAATATTATCTTTACTTTTTGGTCTAATAAAAGCGATAATATATTTTAGTTTATCAATAATATCAATATCTTCACTACAAATACTCTCTAATAACTTTTTAAAATTTTCATCTATATTCAAACTAAACCTTAATATTTTTATCTAAAACATTATAATTTAAAGTTTATTAGCTTTGGCTATAAATGAGTTTATATAATTTATTAAGTAAAATACGAAATTATAAAAAAAGGAAATAAGTGATTAATATAAAATTAGAGTTAAAAAATGTTGTTGAGCAAACAATGATTCCAGAATCTAAAGCTTTTTTAGATGAGTTAAATGAGCTAATATCAAGCAATAATGCTTGTAATGATGATATTGAAGCAAAAAAAGATATGGAGTCATTTTTACAAGAGTTGAATACTATTTTAAATGCTATTGAAAAAGATGAAATTACAGATGAACAAGCAGCTGATATTTATGAAAAAATCATTATTATGCTACAAGAGCATGAAGATGAGGAGTAAATATCACAACAATTCTTTTATTCCATGAATAAATTTTTGCTCTCTTGTAGTAATTCTGTTTCAATATCAAGAGGGACAATTTTAATATTTCCTTCATTTTCAAAATATTCAAATATTCTATTATTTTCTAAAAAATCTGATTTTGGATAATAAATTTTTAAACTCATAAGTTCACAAATTTCATCTTTATAATTCTCTTTTTGTTCTTTTAAAAATATATGCTTATAAGCAAATAACTGATAAAAATCACTTTGTGAAAACTCTTTATCACTCTCTATTAATTTCCATTTTGCATCTGCTACACAAATAACTTGATTATCTTTTTTGATTAAAAAATCAGGTCTTACAGTAAATAGTTTTTTTACAAAATCAACTCCACCATTTTGAGCTTCTATTTGAAGATGTGGATATTTTTTTTCGAGCCACCACTCTACAAAACATTCAAAAAGTTTTTCCATTGGATACAAAATAGCAAAGGCAACAGTATCTCCACTAAAAGAGCTAAATGACTCTTTTTTCAAAAATACTTTAGACCAAATCAGAGCATTTTTGTAGTGTTCCATTCCACGACCTGTTTTAACCATAGAAAAATCTTTATCAATATTAAGTGATAAATCAATCCAATTCAAATGTTGCATATATTGTCTTATTTTTCTTTGATTATTAAATTCTTTTGAAATATTTGATAGTAATTTTAAAGTAGATTTTATAAGTCTATTTTCTGCTCTATTTTGATTATACTCATCATATTGTACATAAAATCTCTCTTTATGAACACTATTTCTTTTTATTTGCTCATTAATTAAAAGTTTTCCTTTGAGAT
>NZ_JBAZAH010000091.1:0-2539 GCF_041672065.1 Aliarcobacter sp.
ATGAAGATAAAGTTGTTGCAGTTATAACTACTGAATCTATAAAAAATATGAAATTAGAAGTTGGAAGTAAAGTTGATGCTATTATAAAAGCGTCTGATATTATGATTGGAAGATAAGGAAGATATTATGAAAAAAATTATTTTAACACTTGCGATTTTATATTCAACTGCTTTTGCAGGAACAATAAATGTAGCAGTTGCAGCAAATGTAAGTTATGCAATTAATGATTTAATAAAAGAGTTTAATAAAACAAATCCAGATACTAAAGTTCAAGTAACTTTAGGAAGTAGTGGTAAATTTACAGCTCAAATTCAAAATGGTGCACCATTTGATATTTTTTTAAGTGCTGATATGAAATTTCCACAAGCTTTAGAAAAAGAGAATTTAACTATCACAAAACCTGTTATTTATGCTCAAGGAAGTTTAGCAATGTTAAGCTCTAAAGAGTTAGATTTAAAAAAAGGAATTAGCATAGTTGAGGATTCAAATATAAATAAAATAGCTATTGCAAATCCTAAAACAGCCCCTTATGGAAGAGCAACTATGGAAGTTTTTAAAAATGCAAATATTTTAGATAAAGTTGAAAATAAACTTGTATATGCTGAATCTATCTCTCAAACTGTAACTTATGCTATAACAGCAACTGATATTGGATTTATAGCAAAATCATCTTTATATGATGAAAAAATGTCAAAATACAAAGAGAATATTCACTGGGTAAGTGTAGATCCTAAGCTTTATACTCCAATTGATCAAGGTATAGTAATATTAAAAAGAGCTCAAGGAGATAGTGAAGCAAAAGCTTTTTATGATTTTATTCTAAGTAAAAAAGCAAAAGATATTTTTGTAAAATTTGGATACTTAGTTAAATAAAAGAAGAGATTATGATTGCAAGAGTAAAAGAGATTAGAACAAAAGATAGTTTAAATATCGTAGAGTTTGATTTTAATAATATAACTTTAAAAATGATGAGTTTAGAGTTGAATAAAGATATAACTATTGGTAAAAAAGTTGAACTTATAGTAAAACCAACAAATATAATTATCTCTAAAAATTTTATAGAAGATATTAGTTTATCAAACCAAACTCTTGCAAAAATAGTAGATATAAATTGTGGTGAACTTCTATGTAGTATAACTTTAGAATTAAACAATACAATTTTTGAAAGTATAATCACAAAAGACTCTTTTATAAGATTAAATCTTAAAATAGATGATAAGGTATATATCTTAATAAAAGCTAGTGACCTATCAATTTTAAAGGTTTTAAATGATTGATTATCTATTAAATGTAGATTATGCTCCATTTTTACTCTCATTTAAATTGGCATTTATAACAACTTTGATTTTGTTTGTGCTATGTTTGCCACTTAGCTGGTACTTATCACAAAGTAAATCAAAAATAAAACCATTTTTAGAAGCACTTTGTACAATGCCGCTTGTTGTTCCTCCAACTGTTTTAGGCTTTTATCTTCTTTGGGGATTATCACATAACTCAATTATTGGTCAATTTTTTCAAGAGCATTTTGGTATTAGTTTAGTATTTAATCTATATGGAATTATTATTGCTAGTTGTATTTATAGTCTTCCATTTATGGTTCAACCGCTTCAAAGTGGTTTTGAAAGCTTAAATAAAAATATGCTTGAGGCTAGTTATATTAGTGGTAAAAGCAAATTTAGAACTGTTTTATTTATTGCTCTACCAAATATAAAACCTTCACTTCTAACAGCTCTAATAATAACTTTTGCTCATACTGTTGGAGAGTTTGGAGTTGTTTTGATGATTGGTGGAAGTATTCCAAATGAGACAAGAGTAGCAGCAATTGCAATTTATGAGTTTGTTGAAATCATGGATTATAAAAATGCCCATATTTATAGTTTAATTATGATTATTCTTAGTTTCATAACTTTGCTTGCAGTTTACATTTTCAATGGAAAACAAAAGAAGATTGGAATTGTGAAATGATTAGTTTAAATATAAAAAAAGAGCTTCACGGTTCAAATGGAGTTATGAATTTAGATATAAATCTATCTTTACAAAATGGCGAATTTGTAGCATTAAGTGGAGATAGTGGAAGTGGAAAAACTACACTTTTAAGAGTTCTTGCTGGTCTTGAAGAAGCTTTTGGAGAGATTATTGTAGATGGTGAAATTTGGTTAAATGAAAAGATTAAAAAACCTATTCAAAAAAGAGATATAGGATTTGTTTTTCAAGATTATGCACTATTTGAAAATTTAAGTGTAATTGATAATTTGCTTTATGTAAAAAAAGATAAAGATTTAGCTAAACAACTTCTAAGCTTAACAGATTTGTATGAGCTTAAAAATAGATATCCAAGCTCTTTAAGTGGTGGTCAAAAACAGCGTGTTAGTCTTTGTCGTGCTTTAATGAAAAGACCAAAAATACTTCTTATGGATGAACCACTTTCAGCTCTTGATCCTCACATGAGATTAAAGCTTCAAGATGAGATTTTAACACTTCATAAAGAGTTTAAAACTACAACTATTATGGTGAGCCATGATCCAAGTGAGATGTATAA
>NZ_JBAZAH010000092.1:0-2505 GCF_041672065.1 Aliarcobacter sp.
AGATTTCTTTGCATTTAGATTGGACGAAACAGAGATAAAAGCATTTGCACACCAAATTGCACTTAATGTAATTCCTCAAATTGATGTTGCAATGGAGAATGGATTTACTAAAGAAGAGATGAAAATGATAAATGAGACTCAAAAAATTATGCACAAAAACTTTGAAGTTGCAGCAACATGTGTGCGAGTTCCAGTTTTAAGATCTCATAGTGAATCACTAACAGTTACATTTAAAGATGGTGTTGATGTTGATGTAAATGAAGTTAGAAATGCATTAGAGAATTTTGAAAATCTAAAAGTAATAGATGATTTACCAAATAAAAAATACCCAATGCCAATAATTTCAACAGATACAGATTTTACATATGTTGGAAGAATTAGAAAAGATGTTTATGCATCAAACATTGTTCACTACTTTAATGTTGCTGACCAAGTAAGAGTTGGAGCTGCTACAAATGCAGTTAGAATTGGTTTAAAATGGATAGAAATGGAAAGTGATATCTAAAATGTTAGAAAAATTGATTGAAAATGCCCTTTGGAAAAGTAGATTTATAGTAATTCTTGCTGTAATTTTTGGTTTTATGGGTTCTGTAATTTTATTTATTGTTGCAAGCGTTGATGTAATTAATGTAGCAAAATTTATTTTTACAACATTTATGGATGGAACTCATCCAGAGCATTTTCATGAGGATATTGTTGCTGGTATTATTGGAGCAGTTGATCTATATTTGATAGCAGTTGTTTTGTTAATATTCTCTTTTGGAATTTATGAACTATTCATTTCAAAAATAGATGCAGCTTGTACACCTGAAGATTGTAACTCTATTTTAAATATTAGCTCACTAGATCAGTTAAAAGATAAAATAGCAAAAGTTATTATTATGGTTTTAGTTGTAAATTATTTTCAAAGAGTTTTACATACAAAGTATGAAACACCACTTGAGTTACTATATTTTTCACTAGCAATAGTAGCTCTTGCAGTTGGACTTTACTTTACAGGTAAAGTTGGAAAAAAATAAAAAAGGAATTAAATTATGTCAAAAATTTTTGTAGAAGCATGTTTTAGAAGACCAACTCCTTATACTCCTGTTTGGATGATGAGACAAGCTGGAAGATATCTAAAAGAGTATATGGAAGTTAGATCAAAAGCTGGAAACTTTTTAAATCTTTGCCATAATCCAAAACTTGCAGCTGAAGTTACTATTCAGCCACTTGATATTGTGGGAGTTGATGCTGCAATTTTATTTAGTGATATTTTAGTAATTCCAAATGAGATGGGAATGCATCTTGAATTTTTACAAGGAGAAGGGCCTGTTTTTAAAGATCCAATTAAAACTGAAGCTGATTTGGATAAGTTAATTGGAGGAGAAGAAGCTGCTAATAAATTAACTTATGTTTATGAAACTATAAAACTTTTAAAACAACAACTGCCTGAAGATAAAGCACTTATTGGATTTACAGGAGCACCTTGGACCTTAGCAACTTATATGATTGAAGGACAAGGAACAAAAACATATAATCTTTGTAAAAAAATAATGTATTCGAATCCAGAGTTTTTACATAAAATTTTAAGAAAAGTAACAGATGTTGTTAAATTTTATTTAGAAAAACAAATAGAAGCAGGGGCAGATGTTGTTCAAATATTTGATTCTTGGGCAGCTGCAATTGAACCTGGTCGTTATGATGAGTTCTCTTGGAAATATATGGTTGAAATTGCAGAGTATATAAAAGAGAGATATCCACATATTCCAGTTATTATGTTTCCAAAAGGAGTTGCTGCATTTATTGAAAGAGGACTTGTTTATGGAAACTTTGATGTATTTGGAGTAGATTGGGGAACACCAATGGCTCTTGCTAAAGAGAAACTTGGAAGTAAATATGTACTTCAAGGAAATATGGAACCATGTAGATTGTACTCTAAAGAAGAGACTACAAAATGTGTTGAAGCAATTCAAAATGTTATGAAAGGTGAGGGGCATATATTTAACTTAGGTCATGGAATACTTCCAGATGTTCCAGTTGAAAATGCAATTCACTTTATAAAAGAGTGTCAAAGAGTTAGTAAAAAGTAGGTAAACAGTATGTATTATATGTTTTTTCACAAATTTTTAAATTTGTTGAAAAAACTCTTGACATATCTTTTTATTTTTACTATAATTCCACCCCATTAACGAATAAAGAAAGATTCCGGCATAGCTCAGCGGTAGAGTAGATGACTGTTAATCATTTGGTCCCTGGTTCGATCCCAGGTGCCGGAGCCACTTCTTTTGTTTAATGTTTTAAATTCCGGCATAGCTCAGCGGTAGAGTAGATGACTGTTAATCATTTGGTCCCTGGTTCGATCCCAGGTGCCGGAGCCATTTTTTATAATTTTTTAAAAAATTAAGATCTTTAAAAGTATGATTAGACGGTTTAAGAAGATGTAATCTTTATAAACTGAATATGAGAAATGTTAAAAAAATATTATGAAGAAACAAGTATAAGTAAAATTATAACTTGTCTATA